>JBOHYX010000026.1:0-13845 GCA_050738115.1 Rhodanobacteraceae bacterium | reverse complement strand
GGGCGACCGCGAACCCGGCGCGCCGCAGGGCGCGCAGGGTGCCGGCGCCAGGCGCCAGCACACGGCCGCGGCCAGATTGCGCGCCGAGGCGGCGGGCGAAGCGCACCGCAGTCGGGCTGGTGAAGATCGCGAGGTCGCAGGCGAGTGCCGTCCGCAGCGCCGTCCGCGCCGCGTCCGGGTCGGCCGGTGCGCGCAGGCTCGATCCTGGCAGCAGCAGGGGTGTCCCGCCCAACGCGAGGACGCGTTGCGCCAACGCGACTCCGGTGCCGGCGGGCCGGGTGATCGCGATGCGTGTCCCAGTGAGTGGGCGTGGCGGGGCCATGCGCGGATCATAGGCCAGTGCGCACGCGCCTTGCCGCGCCGGCGGCGGCGCGGCAGACTCGCGACGATGAATCCGAACGATTCCGTCGCCGCGGCGCTCGAGGCCCACATCCTGCAGGCAATGCCGCTGGCGGACGCGATGGACCTGAAGGTGCGGCGTTACACCGGCGATACCCTCGAAATGACCGCCCCGCTCGCGCCCAATGTCAACGACAAGGGCTGCGCGTTCGGCGGCAGCGTGGCCGCGCTGCTGACCCTCGCGGGATGGGGCCTGGTCGTGCTGAACCTGCGCGCGCGTGGTTTCGACTGCGACACATACGTCGGCAGCTCGATCATGCGCTACCACGAACCGGTATGGGGCGAGCTGCGGGGCACGGCGCGCTTCGTGGAAGCCGGCGGGTTGGCGGGGATGGTGGCGACACTGCGCGAGCGCGGCAAGGGTCACGCCGAGGTCGCCTGCGAGATGGCGGGCGCGCGCCGCGCGGCGGCGACCTTGACCGCGCGGTTCTTCGCGCAGCTGCGCCCGGGCTCCTGATCAGGCACAATCATTCCGGTCGTCGCGGGGAGAACGGACATGCGCCGGATCGTTTGGGTGGTATGCACGCTGGCGCTGCTGGCGGGCTGCGCCACCCTCCAGAACAGGAACGCGTTGCGGGACCAAACCCTGGACCACTACGCAGCGGCGCTGCGCTGGGGCGGCATCGAGAGCGCATGGCGCTATGTCGATCCGGTCGTGCGTGCGGCGCATCCGCTGACGCCGCAGCAGAAGGCGCTGTATGCCACCGTGCAGGTGGCAGGCTACGAGGCCGCGGATCCGACCGTGACCGGCCCCGACAGCGTCGAGCGCTCGGCCACCATCAGCCTGGTCGTGAACACCAGCCAGCGCGCCTACAGCGTGCACGCCCACGAGGTCTGGCACTGGGACGCGCAGGCCAAAAAATGGTGGCTGGAGTCGGGGTTCCCGGATGTCACGCCGTAGTCGGAATCAGCACCATCAGACCTTCCGCAAGGGCTCAATGCGAACGGGTGACTTCCGTGACCGACCACGTCGCGGCCGCGGGTGCAGGACGGCGCGCGTTCTCGGATAATGGGCGGTTCAACCTGGATCAAGGCCCCCGATGCACGAGTTCCTGACCCGCCTGCCGCAGTTCATCGGCAACCACGCGCTGCTCGTGGTTGCCCTCATCGTGATCATCCTGGCGCTGATCGGCCTCGAGATATCGCGCAAGTTCCGTGGCTTTCGCGAACTGACGCCGGGCGCGCTGGTGCAGATGATCAACCGCTCGACGCCGCTGGTGATCGATCTGTCGCCGATCGCCGACTTCGAGAAGGGTCACATCACGGGTTCGAAGCACGTCGCGCCGAGCCAGTTCGACCCGGAGCAAAAGGACCTTGCCAAGGCCAAGGCCCTGCAGGTGGTGACCGTGTGCAGGAACGGCACCGAATCGAGCAAGGCCGCGCGCCGGCTGGTCAAGGCCGGTTTTTCGAACGTGGCGACCCTCGCGGGCGGCATCGGCGCCTGGAAGCGCGCGGACCTTCCGCTGGCGAAGGGCAAACGCTGACGCTGCGGCCACGTTGGCAAGCGGGGGCCGGTCGATCGCGTCGGAGCAAACGCGCGTAGCGGCGCCACGCCGCAATCGCCGCGCTTCCGGCGCACGCCTTTTGCCACATGGTGTGCGCACGCCGAGGTGCGTCAACGCACCGTGCGCACGCGCGTGGGCACCCGCTCCAATTCATCCAGCGTCGCCTGCGAGGCGCAGAACTGTGTCGACGCCAGCGACCGCGCCAAGGCGCGACGCGGCACCGAGTCCACCTGAAGCATCGCGCCCACCAGCGTGCTGGTGTCGAACACCACGCGTGCGACGCGGTTCACCGGGCGTCACGCACCAATTGGTTGATCCACTCTTGCGTCAGCTTGTTCGCTGCGAGCTTTGTGTTCTTGCGCGCATGCGCGCTCCATGCTTCGAAATCGGTCACGGCCTTGCTGCGCCGACTACGCGCGTCCAGCACTTCGCGCATGTCCTGCGGCGATACCACGAACGCGACGGGCCTGCCACGACGGGTGACGGTTACCGGCTCGCGTTGCGCGGCACCCAGTAGTTCTCCGAAGCGGTTCTGGGCTTCTACCGAGGTCAGGGTTTTCATGATGTGCGCCAAACTGGCTGATGTGGACGTTGTGGCCAGTTCGTGCACCGGCTACAGAAAGGTTCACACGGTACCGACGCGCCGGTCCTGGGAGTCAGTGTACGGCCCAGAGCCGCCGTACATAGGTTGCCGACGGGCGTTCGCTTACGATCCAGCGTCACCTGAAGCAGCTACGCCCGAGAACTCCGAAAGCTGCAAAGACGTGGACACGTGCCAGTTCGTGCAGCCGTGTGGCTCGGGGTACCAGGACGATGTGACGTGGCATGTGTTGCCCGAACCATGATGCAGATGGTTGTGAGTTCCTGCTCGCCTCCGCTTGATCGGCTATTCGTGTCGTTCCGGTATTGATACCCGAAAATTCCGCGATCCTCCCTCGTCGGCGACGCGGCTAACTGTAACCTGCGAAGTTTCCGCAAGCCGCCTGCGCCGGCACACGATACTGGCGACCACCGCGTCGCCCCTTGGCCGCGTGCGGGATGGAACTGCCCGGAGGTGTGGAATCGGTACCCGGACTAGCCGATGGGAGCCGACTGGGAGAAGGCTCGGGTATTCACGTCGTTGATCTCCCGAAACGTCAGGTTTGCACGGGCAGAGAGTGCCGTCCTCATTCGAGGAACAGCATCTTCTTCCATACGTGTTTTCCCAGCAGGCTATGAACCAATGCACCGCCGAGGTGCAGGAACAGATATGCCGGCACCAGGATGTTGCCGATCTCGTGCCAGTGTTTGACCACACGCGGCCAACCGGTCAGCTTGACGCCGGGCGTGATCGCGACAGCGTTGATCAACCCACTCACCCCCAGCCACAGGAACGCCAGCAGGCCCAGCGCCTGTATGAATCCGGACAGCCCGAAGTGAGTCGGGCGATCGATGACGCGAAATCGC
This sequence comes from Rhodanobacteraceae bacterium, assembly GCA_050738115.1. Lineage (GTDB taxonomy): Bacteria > Pseudomonadota > Gammaproteobacteria > Xanthomonadales > Rhodanobacteraceae > 66-474. The sequence goes on along the minus strand of JBOHYX010000026.1, from coordinate 10,495 downwards.
AGGAGCGAACGCACGTCTTCCATGACCAACTTGAAGCGTGCCGGAGTCCACGGAACCCAGTCGACAAAGCGGGCACTGCCCGGACCGATTACGCCCCAGAGAATTCGCGCAAAAGAAACGCGGTGAAGGTAATGCCTACCCACCGATGCTGGATGTACCAGAAATGATCGGGGTGGTCGTAATCGCCTGCACCGGCGCCGATCCATCCCGCGCCAACCAGCCATGCCCAAACACCGAACACGGCCAGACCCAGATGAAGAAACCGCGTCACGTAGTCGAGCGGTTTGGGCAAATTCGTCTCGACAGGTTGTACGCTCGCCATAGATGAGCTTCTTTGAGTCGCAATTGATTATTAATAAACGGGCACGCCGCTTGCGATGCATGCGAACCTGCTTCGTAGCTTGAGACTACTCTCCCGCTGTTTAATTTGAATTAAATTCTTGCTGATGTGCCGGAAACGCCGTGCGGTCCGCCGTGAGGCGGCCAGCCATTACTTGCATCAATGGCCGGCCAGGATTACCGAGGTGAAACAGCAAGGCACGCCTGGGCAGATGCGGCACGCTGAGTCCACCGGATCGAGCGTGACAGATTGAGCGCGCTATTCCGCTGCAAAGGCCCGTTCCCGTGATTCGGCTAAACGGCAGCCTCGGGTCGGGGGCGGCCATTGGCACGAACGTCGCGGTCGATGGGTGACGTGCGCTGTTGCGCTGGCCGCGTGGCGCTGTGCAGCGAGCCTTGACCCGGCCGCGGCCTCAACCGCCTGTGGCAGATCATTTTGCTGCGCGATCGCGCCGGCGCAAAGTCGCTGTCATCTGCGCGCGGCCGCCGATCAGACTTCCTCGACGTCGGTGACCTTCGCCCGTCGCATCAGCCACGCGACGCCGCGCAGGTCGGCAAGGCCCACCCACAACCGGTCCAGCATTCCGTACTTGGACACGCCGCGCGTGCGCGGTCGATGGCCGACCGGGATGCTGACGGACTCGAACCCGCCGCGTTTCACCAGCGCCGGCAGGTAGCGGTGCATGTGGTCGAAGTAGGGCAGGGCGAGGAACGTGTCGCGCTCGAACAGCTTGAGGCCGCAGCCGGTATCGGGCGTCGCGTCGCGCAGCATCCGCGAGCGCACGCCGTTCGCGATCTTCGATGAAATGCGCTTGTTGAAGCTGTCGTGGCGGGTGACCCGCCAGCCGGCGAAGAGTTTCACCTTCGGCTCCGCGATCCTGCGCGCGTCGAGCAGCTTCTGGATGTCCTCCGGATCGTTCTGGCCATCGCCGTCCAGGGTCGCGATCCACGGCGACCGCGCGGCATGCACGCCGTTGCGGATCGCGGTGCTCTGGCCGCTGCGTGTCAGGTGCCGCACGATGCGCAGCTCGGGATGCTGCGCACGCTGTGCTTTCAGGACGGCAAGCGAGTCGTCGGTGCTCGCGTCGTCGACGTAGACGACTTCGTAACCCACGCGGCCGCGTAGCGCAGCCGCGATCTCGGCGAGCAGCGGCGCGATGTTGTCGCGCTCGTTGTAGACGGGCACGACCACCGACAACTCGGGCATGCGTCCGACCTTGCTGTGGAAAGCGGCGGATTATCGCCGATGCGTGCGGCGCGTGCGCGCGATGGGCGCACTCACCAGGCGCCGCGGTGCTCGGGGATGCGGCTGACCACGGGCACCGCCAGCAGGAGCAGCAGCGCCCAGAACGCGTAGGCGTGCGCATGGGCGGTGGCCGGATCGGCCGCGCCGGCGATCACCGCGGTCGTGATCGAGATCGTGGTGATCGCGCCGATCTGGCGGCTCATGCTGCGCAGCGCCGCGAGCGTGGGCGAGGCCTCGGGCGCGAGCTGCAGCCCCGCGTTGCGGCTGGCGGGCGAGGACCAGCCGGCACCGAGGCCGATGACGGCCGTCGCGATCGCGAGCCAGGCGTAAGGCGAGACACCGCGGGGCGTCGCGGACAGGCCGAACATCCCGAGCGCCATCACCACCGCGCCGACGTAGATCGGGAGCCGGTAACCCGTCCGCCGCAACACCAGTGCGCCGACGCTCGACATGATGATGACCGTCGCGCCTTCGGCGGTGAGCAGGGTGCCGGAACCGAGCGCCGGGATGCCGTAGCGCGTGGTCGCGTACAACGGCACCAGCGCGATCAGGCCCGCCACCATGCCGCCGTACACGACGTTGACGATATTGGTCGCGCCAAAGCCGCGGCCGGCGATGAAGCGCCCGGCGATGAACGGCTGCGCGCTGCGTGCCGTGTGGCGGGCGAACAGCGCGAGCGCCAGCACCGCCGCCGCGGCCGGGGCCAGGAATGCCGCGCCCCGCAATGCCTGCATCCCTGCGCTGAGCGCGTTGAACGCGAGCATTACCCCGAGCACGCCGATGCCGAGTTCGGCCATGCCGAGGTAGTCGAAGCGCTGAACGCGCCCGTGCTTCCGTGGCGGATCGGCGGGAATGAACTTCAGGCACAGCACGACCAGCAACGCGCCGATCGGGACATTCACGAAAAAGATCCCGCGCCACGTCCAGTACGTCACGAACAGACCGCCGAAGATCGGCCCGATCATCGCGCCGATCGAAAAGATGCTGCCGAACAGGCCGACCGCCTTGTCGCGCGCGGGTCCGAAGTGATCGACGATGATCCCGGTCGCCGACGGCGTGAATCCGGCGCCGCCGAGCGCCTGCACGAACCTGAGCGTCACGAGAACGTAGACGTTGGCGGACAGCCCGCAGCACAGCGACGCGGTGCTGAACAGCCCCACCGACGCCAGGAATATGCGGCGGCGGCCGTAGCGCTGGCTCAGCTTGCCCGCGATCGGCAGCGTCAGGACCATGCCCAGCGAATACGCGGTGATGGTCCAGCCCGCCCAGGTGATCGGCGCGTGCAGGTCGTGGCGGAGGGTGTCGAGCGCGGTCGCGACGATGGTCTGGTCGAGCGAGCTCATCAGCAGCGCCAGCGCGACCACCGCGAAGATCACCGCCGGCCGCGTGCGCGCCTGACCCGCTGCGGTCGCCGGCGCGTGGTTCTGCTCCGGTTCGACGGGGCGGCGGTCTCGGTTCACGGGTGCTGCGTGCTGCCTGCCTTGGGTTTAACTGTCGGAGCGGCTGTTGTGAAAAGTCAGGCCACGGATGGCCGTTCTGGAGTCCCAAAGGACGCCGTTGCTGCGTAATTCCTCGTCGAGTGTCGAAGCGGCGATCAGGGACGATCGCACAAGAAACCCCTCAGCGCAGTTTTTCGAGAATCCCGTCGAGTTCGTCGGTGCTGTGGTAGCGGATCGTGAGCTTGCCGCGTCCGCCGCGGCCATGCGCAATTTCGACGCGGGTGCCGAGCGTGTCGGAAAGCTCGCGCTCCAGCGCGGCGATGTCGGGATCGACATCGCGGGTTCGGGTCGTGCCGGGGGTTTTTGGCAGTTGCGCGAGCCTGACCGCCTGTTCCAGCTCGCGCACCGACCAGCCCTGCTCGACGGCCTTTTCGGCCAGCGCGATCGCGCGCGGCGCCGGCAGGGTCAGGAGCGCGCGCGCATGGCCCATTTCGAGCGCGCCGTCATCCAGCAGATCGCGGATCACGTCGGGCAGGCCGAGCAGGCGCAGCAGGTTGGCGACGGCCGCGCGCGAGCGCCCCACCGCGTCGGCGGCCTGCTGCTGGCTCAGCTTGAACTCGTCGATCAGCCGTTGCAGCGCGCGCGCTTCCTCCAGCGCCGTCAGATCCTCGCGCTGAATGTTCTCGACCAGCGCGACCGCCAGCGCCGCCTGCGCCGGAATGTCGCGCACCACCGCGGGAATCTCGGCGAGGCCCGCCTTCTTCGCCGCGCGCCACCGGCGTTCGCCGGCGACGAGCTCGTACCGGCCCTGGCCGAGCGCGCGCACCACCACCGGCTGGATCAGGCCCTGGACCTTGATCGAGGCCGCGAGTCCGTCGAGTGCCGCCTCGTCGAAGTGCCGGCGCGGCTGGTACTGACCGGCCCGGATCGACGCAACGGGCAGATTGCCCAGGGTTTCGCCCGCAGCCGCGTCGGCCGGGGCGTCAGCATCGGCGCCGCCGAGCAGCACGTCGAGGTCGCGGGAACCCAGGCCCCGGCGTTTGGTAGCACTCATGCCGATACCTTCATGACAGGCGCGCGCGGCTGGCCGCTGCGCGGCGGGTTGGGGTCGGTCGCACCAGCGGGCGGGGTGTCGGCAGCGCGCACGGGCTCGAGTCTGCTCCGGCGGATCATTTCGCCGGCGAGACCGAGGTAGGCGATCGCGCCACGCGACTCGCGGTCGTAGAGGTTGATCGGCTTGCCGTGGCTGGGTGCCTCGGCCAGGCGCACGTTGCGCGGCACCACCGAATGCAGCACCTTGTCGCCGAAGTGCTTGACGAGTTCGGCCGACACGTCGTTGCCGAGCGCGGTACGCACGTCGAACATCGTGCGCAGCAGCCCCTCGACCTCGAGCGTGGGGTTGAGGCGCAGGCGCACGGCCTTGATGGTGTCCAGAAGATCGGTCAGGCCTTCCAGCGCCATCGATTCGCACTGCACCGGGATTAGCACGCTGTCCGCGGCCGCCAGCGCGTTCAGGGTCAGGAGGTGCAGCGAGGGCGGGCAGTCGATCAGGACGACATCGTAGCGGTCGTCGAGTTTGGCCAGTTGTTCCTTGAGGCGCGACTCGCGGGCGATGGCGTCGGCAAGCTTCAGTTCCGCCGCGGTCAGGTCGCGACTTCCGGGCAGCAGGTCGAAACCCGCTTCGGTCGCGATGATCGCGGTGTCGATCGGCGCCTCCTCGAGCAGCACCTCGCAACCGTTCGGCTTGGCGATGCGCTTGTCGACGCCCGCCGAGGACGTCGCATTGCCCTGGGGGTCGAGGTCCACCAGCAGGACGCGCCGCCGCGTTTCCGCCAGTGCGGCGGCCAGGTTCACGGCGGTGGTGGTCTTGCCGACACCGCCTTTCTGGTTGGCGACGGCGATGATGCGCGTCATGGGCCGCAACGGGGAAAGGCGCAGGGTGGGCGCACAAGGTTAGCATGCGCGCTCACGCATCATTGCAGCGTGGCGCGGGCCGGAGGGAGCGCGGCCGGTTTTTGGCGCCAGCCGTACGCCACGGCCATTTTTCACCGGGATGCGGCACCCGCCTGATGCGCGAGCAGCACCAGGTTGCGTGCACCGGCAAGACCGGGGACGGTGAGCGGGTGCACCGCGACGACCCGGAAGGCAGGCCCGGCCGCGGCCAGTTCGTCGCGGTCCACGCGCCCCTTCATCGCGAGCCAGCGGCCGTCCGGGGCCAGCAGGTGGCCGCCCCACGCCAGCATGTCGCCGAGGCTCGCGAAGGCGCGACAGGTCACGGTATCGAAGGCGCCGACGGCGGCCTGCACCCGGACCTGGTCGACCCGCACGTTGGGCAGCGGCAGGCCGCGCGCCGCCTCGCGCAGGAACCGCGCCTTCTTGCCGTTGCTCTCGATCAGGGTCACCGCAACGTCCGGCCGTGCGATTGCGAGCGGAATGCCGGGCAGGCCGGCGCCGCTGCCAAGGTCGGCCAGCGTCGCGCCGTGGAGGCAAGGCAACACGGCCAGTGAATCCAGCAGGTGACGGGCGACCATGTCGGCCGGGTCGCGCACCGCCGTCAGGTTGTACGCGCGGTTCCACCGTGCCAGCAGATGGACGTAGGCGATGAGCCGCGCCTGCGCGTCGGCCGACACGGCCAGCTCCAGCGCGGCCAGGCCGGCGCGGAGCTTGTGCGCGAGGGCGAAGGATGCTTCTATGTCAGAACCCGCAGCGTGTCGGCGCCGGACACGCTAACAGCAGCGGTGGAGCGGCGCCATCGGGTGCGCAGGGATCGTGAAGCGATACCGGGAACTCGATCCGCGATTGCCGGTCACCGATAGAACCCGGTTCAAGGAGGGCACCATGCAAAAGGTAAACGACATCATGACGCGCGACGTCCTGTGGGTGACGCCGGAGCAGACCGTGGCGAAGGCCGCATCGCTGATGCAGGAACGCGACGCGCACAGCGTCGCGGTGGAAGAAGACGGCAAGCTCGTCGGCGTCCTCACCGAGGCCGACATCGCCGTCCAAGCGATCGTGATCTCGCCGAATACGCCGATCCGCGATGTGATGGAAGATCGCGTCGAGCGCTGCTACGACGACGAGGATGCCGAGGTGGTCGCCCGCCACATGGCGACGCTCGGCGTGCGCCGGCTTGCCGTCGTCGACCGGCAGAACCACATGATGGGCTTCGTCACCCTGAGCGCCGCCGTCCGGTCCCCGGGCGTGCCGTCGGCCCCCGTCTCGATGCTGCGCTGACGCGGCTGCCGCGCCGGCTTGGCGGGGCGCCGCAGACAATCGTAGGGGGTCCGATAAGCTCGCCGACTTTCCTTGAACGAAGCGGCGGTACACATGAAGACCCTCTGCGCGGCACTGGCACTCGGCACGGCGATTTCCGGCGTGGCATTGGCGGACCAGCCCACGACCTTCACCGGCGGCGCGCCCGCGATGAACGCGGCGTCCGGCGACCCCTACCTGTGGCTGGAAGACATCCACGGCACGCGCGCGCTGGAGTGGGTGCACGCGCAGAACGCGGGCACGAAGAAGGCGTTCATGGATTCGCCCGGATTCGCCAAAACCCGTGGCCGGATCCTCGAGGTGCTCGATTCCGAAGCGCGCATTCCCTACGTGCACCGGATGGGCGATTACCTCTACAACTTCTGGCAGGACAAGACGAACCCGCGCGGCATCTGGCGGCGTAGCACCTTGGCCGAATACCAGAAGCCCGATCCGAAGTGCGAGACGATGCTGGACATCGATGCCCTCAACCGGGCCGAGAACAAGAAGTGGGTGTTCCACGGCGCGCAATGCATGAAGCCCGACTACGTACACTGCCTCGTGAGCCTCTCGCCCGGCGGTGGCGACGCGGTGGAAGTGCGCGAATTCGACCTGCCCTCGAAGTCGTTCGTCAAGGGCGGTTTCTTCCTGCCGGTCGCCAAGACCCAAGTCAACTGGATCGACGCCGACCACATCTATGTCGGCACCGATTTCGGGCCGGGCTCGATGACGAAATCGAGCTATCCGCGGATCGCGAAGGCATGGACGCTCGGCACGCCGCTGGCCTCCGCGAAGCTCGTGTACGAGGGCAGCGCGGACGATCTCGCGGTCAGCGCCGCCCATGACCGGACCCCCAGCTTCGAACGCGACTTTGTGAACGTGCAGCAGGACTTCTTCCACGGCGACACGTACCTGCGCAGGAACGGCAAGCTCGTCAAGATCGACGTGCCGAACGATTCCAACTCGGACGTGCATCGCGAGTGGCTGGTGGTTGAAACAAAATCCCCGTGGAACGTCGGCGGCAAGACCTGGCCCGCCGGCGCGTTGATCGCGATGCATTTCGACGACTTCATGGCGGGCAAGCGCGAATTCACCGCGCTGTTCACGCCCGACGCGCACACCGCGCTCGCGGGTTACTCGTGGACGCGGCACCACATGATCCTGGACGTGCTCGAAGACGTGAAAAGCCGCCTCGACGTGCTGACGCCGCCGACCTCCGGCAACGGCGCCTGGCAGCACCAGGCGCTGCCGGGTGCGCCGAAGTTCAGCACTATCGCGGTGGTCGGAACCGATGCCGACCATTCCGACGAATACTGGCTCACCGTCACCGGGTTCCTCGATCCGCCATCGCTCGAGCGCGGTGTGCTGGGCAGCGAACCGGCGAAGAAGATCAAGCAGGAACCGGCGTTCTTCGATGCCGCGAAGTGCGAAGTCAGCCAGCACTTCGTGACCAGCAAGGACGGCACCCGCGTGCCGTATTTCGAGATCGCGCCGAAGGCCATGCGGCTCGATGGCAAGAATCGCACCCTGGAATACGGCTACGGCGGCTTCGAGGTTTCGCTGCTGCCGCACTATTCCGGCTCGATCGGGCGTGCGTGGCTGGAACGCGGCGGTGTGTACGTCATCGCCAATATCCGTGGCGGCGGCGAATACGGCCCGACCTGGCACAGGACCGCGCTGCAGGCCAATCGTCCGAAGGCCTATCAGGATTTCGCCGCGGTCGCGGAAGACCTGATCAGGCGCGGGGTGACCTCTTCGCAGCACCTCGGCGCGAAAGGCGGCAGCAACGGCGGCCTCTTGATGGGCAACATGCTCACCGGGTATCCGCAGCTCTACGGCGCGATCGCTTGCGAGGTGCCACTGCTCGACATGCAGCGCTACGTGCATCTGTCGGCCGGCGCATCGTGGATCGCCGAATACGGCGATCCGGACGATCCGAAGCAGTGGGCGTTCATCAAGACGTTCTCGCCTTACCAGAACGTGAAGGCCGACATGCACTACCCGGCGGTGCTCTTCTACACCACGACCAGTGACGACCGCTTCGGCCCCGTGCAGGCGCGCAAGATGGCCGCAAAAATGGAAGCCATCGGTCACAGGAATGTGTGGTTCTACGAGAACACCGAAGGCGGCCACGGTGCCAGCGCCGACAACGCGCAGGCGGCGACCATGCACGCGCTGGCTTACGATTTCCTGTGGGACAAGCTGCAGGCGGATTGATATCGGACCCCAGAGCTACCAATGGTCGTTCCGGGGCGGCCCGTGGCTTCATCACGGGTCGAACCCGGAATCCAGCTCTTCGTCGCCGCGCTGAAAAAGCTGGATTCCGGGTTGCCGCGCGAAAAGGCCCGCGCGGCCCCCGGAATGACGAGTTGTTTGATGAAGGCGTGTGCCCGTGCCAGGCGCAAAAAACAGGAGCCCGCGCGGGGCGGGCTCACCGTTCTCCCTGGCTGATTCGGGCTTACGCCGCGATGTCGAGTTCGACGCGCGTGACCAGCACGCCGCGCTCGCGCAGGCTGCCGTTCAAGGTCTGCTTGATGCGCAGATTGCGCGAACGCGCGTCCTGCTGTGCGGTCGTTTCGGCGTGCTGCACTGCGTCGCGCAGCTTGAGGCGGATCATGTCGTCGGCGCGGTCGATCACGGCGTCCGCGCGCTCGGGGTCGAGGACCTGCCACCACACCCGTCCGCGCAGGCTGCCGGCATCGGGTGCAGCGCCGGCCATCCGTTCATCGACGGCCAGCGTGTAGCCGGTGATGCTGATCTTGTGCGCGATGCGTTCGATCAGCGGGACGACGAGGTGCGTGCCTGCCGCCAGGGTGCCGGCGGGCCGGCCCAGTCGGCGCAGCGTGTAGACCTGCCCTTCGGGGATGTGCTTGACGCTCAGCGCGGCGACCACCGCCGAGGCGCACAGGAATGAGATGAGAGTCAGTGCGGAAATCATCGTTGTTTCAATATGCTGCGGTCAGTTCAAAGGTTTCGTCTCGGGAACATCACGCATGTCGCTGGCGTGATGATGCATTAACTGCAATTTAACTGCAACCACCTGACTGTGGCGTGACCGGGAAGCGCGTGTTGGATTTGCGTTACTGCTTGCCGTTCATGCAGCAGGAATCGTGCCAAGCATGTCGGGCCCCTCGAGACGCCGCTCACATTCATCACACGTAGCAACAAGCGGCTGAACCGGCCCGCGATCTCTCCTGCCGCCGAGGTCCTGCAACGGCAAAGCGGGATCCGGAACCATGGACCAGGGACCAGAGCGCGCACTTGGTGTTCTTGGGAACGCCTGGCCCGCGCGCGGGTTGGGGGGCTGATTACAATGTCCTGATCGATGAGTGTGGAGAGTGCGATGAGTTATCCCGCCACGCGCATGCGCCGCATGCGCCGCGATGCGTTTTCACGGGCGTTGATGCGCGAAACCGTGCTGACGCCTTCCGACCTGATCCTGCCGGTGTTCGTGCAGGAAGGGGCGGGCGAGGTGCGCACGCCGGTGGCCTCGATGCCCGGCGTGGCGCGGCTGTCGATCGACGCGTTGCTGAAAGTCGGCGAGCAGGCCGTGCAGCTCGGTGTGCCCGCCTTGGCACTGTTTCCGCACCTTGAAGATGACCGCAAGACTGCGGACGGACGCGAGGCGTACAACGACGATGGCCTGGTGCAGCGCGCGGTGCGCGCCATGAAATCACGGTTTCCGGAACTTGGCGTCATTTGCGACGACGCGCTCGACCCGTTCACGACCCACGGCCAGGACGGCCTGATCGACGACACCGGTTACATCCTGAACGACGAAACCGTCGCGGTGCTGGTGAAGCAGGTGCTCTCGCAGGCCCACGCGGGCGCCGACTTCGTGGCGCCCTCGGACATGATGGACGGGCGCATCGGCGCGATCCGGCAGGCGCTGGAAAGCGCCGGCCTGATCCATACCCGGATCCTCGCGTACTCGGCCAAGTACGCCTCGAGCTTCTACGGCCCGTTCCGCGACGCCGTGGGCTCGGCCGCTTCGCTGGGCAAGGGCTCCAAGCACACGTACCAGATGGACGTCGGCAATGCCGACGAGGCCCTGCGGGAGGTGCAGCTCGACGTTGAGGAAGGCGCCGACGTGGTGATGGTGAAGCCGGGGCTGCCCTACCTCGACATCGTGCGGCGCGTGAAGGAGCGCTTCGGCGTGCCGACGTTCGTGTACCAGGTATCGGGCGAGTACGCCATGCTGAAGGCCGCCCGCGGCCAC
>JBOHYX010000025.1:7501-14022 GCA_050738115.1 Rhodanobacteraceae bacterium | reverse complement strand
GCGGCGCTCAAGCAGCGTGAAGTGGACGAGCGGATCACGCTCACCGACGCCCAGGTCGTGCACGTGCTCGAAAAGATGCTGAAACAGCGCCGCGACTCGGTCACCCAGTACGAGGCCGCGCACCGCCAGGATCTGGCGGACGCCGAGCGCTACGAAATCGGCGTCATCGAAGGGTACATGCCAGCCCAGCTCTCCGGCGCCGAGCTCGACGCGCTGGTCGCGAAGTGCATCGCCGACGCGGGTGCGAGTTCGCCGCGCGACATGGGCAAGGTGATGGCGCTCCTCAAGGGACGTGCCGCCGGACGGGCCGACATGGGCGCGCTCTCCCAGCAGGTGAAGGCGAAGCTGGCGGGCTGAGGAGACGACGCTCGCTGCGCGAGCTCAAACGGGGAGACGAAGAAACGAGGAGACGACGCTCGCTGCGCTCGCTCAAACGAAGAGAGCGCCCAGCCATTTCTTCGTCTCCTCAGTCTCCTCGTTTCCTCGTTTCCTCGTCTCTCCGTCTCCCGCCTCCCGAACTATTTCGACTTGCCAAAGCTGTACACCAGGTTCGTGGTGAACAGGCTGTCGAGGTGCCGCGTGCCGGGGACGATGTTCGAGTTGTAGCGGTTCTCGTACGCGATCTTCAGTGCCAGCGCCTTGGTCATCGCGACCGCGAGGCCAATGTCGTTCTGGTAGTACTTGTCCTCACCGCCGACCTCGGCGAGCAGGGTTTCCTGCAGGCTGACGCTGTCGGTGATCGCGAGCTTGTAGTTGGCGAGGCCGCGGCCGATGGCCTCGTTCTGCCGCGGCGGGATCACGGTGGTGACGATGGGTGGCGTCACCGATTCGTTCACCGTGGTGAAGGTTTGCGGCTGGTACCGCTTGTAGCCGGGGCCGGCCTCGAACGACAACTCGCTGCGACCGGTCTTGAACAGGATGTAGCCGAACCCGATCGACACCACTTCCTGCCAGCGGTTGGGTGCGAAGTCGTCGTGGTCGTAACGGCCCGCAGCGACGACGTAGGAACGTGGATTGAACTTGAAGCCGATCGAACCGCCGGTGTCGAAATGGTTCGCGGTGGTCTGGTAGCTCGTGGTGTCGCCGACCGTGACGCCATCCACGACGACCGGCACCTTGACGTTGCTCTTCGCGCGGTTGGCGTCGAGGAAGAACGAATCCTTCCAGACATCGGTCTGGTAGCTGAGATTCAATTTGGCGTCCACGTTCAACGACTTGGTGTTGCCGGTCGAATTGGCAAGGCCGAATTCGCCGCTGCCGCTCCAGCCGGAATTGGGTGTATCGGCGGCCTCGGCCGCGTTGAACGCCGGCAAACAGACGACCAGGACCGCCGCAAGCGCGGCGATGCGAGCAGGTTTCATGTGCAACTCCTTGGATTGCTCCAGCGAAACAGACGAGACTGCGGCCTGCGCGCTGAATCGGCGTTAAATTTGTGTGATCGACAGGTGGAGCCGCGGGCCGGCGATTCAAGTCTGCGCATCCGGCGTATGGATTCGCGCGACGCGGGATGCGTCAGAACGGCCAGATCTTCGGGATCAGGTACATCGACAACGCGCAAAACAGCACGATCAGCGGCACGCCGACCTTGCTGAAATCGGTGAACCGGTAGCCGCCCGAGTAGTACACCATCGTGTTGGTCGGATACCCGATCGGAGTGGCGAACGAAGTGGCCGCGGCAAACGCGACCGCCACCACGAACGGGCGCGGGTCTGCGTGCACGGCGTGCGCGACGCTGACGGCGATGCCGACCATCAGCACCACCGACGGGTTGTGTCCCATCAGTTCGGTCAGCAGTGCGGTCAGCACGTACACCATCAGCAGGGCGGCGAGCGGGCCGTGGTTGCCGACGACGTCCAGCGCGCCGTGCACGAGCACGTGGGCGAGGCCCGTGGTTTCGATCGCGGTGCCGAGCGGCAGGATCGCGCCGAGCAGGATGATGATCTTCCAGTCCATGCCCTGGTACACGTCCTTGCGCCCGAAGCAGCGCGTCAGTGCCATCGCGGCCACGCCGCAGATCGCGGCGATCGGGATGGGCAGCCAGCGCAACGCCGATACCACGACCACCGCGGCCATGATCCCGATCGCGACGAACGCCTTGTACGGCGGGCGCCGCGCGTCCCCACGCTCGTTCAGCACCACGAAGCGGTCGTCGCCGCGCAACCGTTTCACCGCGTCGGCGGGCAGCAGCAGCATCAGCACGTCGCCAGTCTGGAACGCGATGTCGCGCATTTTGTGGCGCAGCAGGTGGCCACGGCGGTGGATGCCGAGCACGCTCGCGTCGTAGCTGGGCAACAGGTCCAGGTCGCGCAGCGTGCGGTCCTCGGCCGCGCTCGCCGGCGCGATCATCACTTCCAGCAGCACGTTGGCCTGCTCGCTGCCTTCGACGTGCGTGAAGTCGGGGTTGTGTTCGAGCTCCTGCTTGTTGCGGAAGTCCTCGAGCTTGTCCCATTCACCGCGTACCAGCAGCACGTCGCCGGTCGCGAGCTGCTGCGTGCGTGGCGACCACATGTGTTCATCGCCGCGCAGCAGCTCCAGCGGGTACACGCCCTGCTCGCCCAGCCCGGCCTCCGCGATGGTCTGGCCGACCAGCGGCGAGCCCGACGTCACCTTGAGCTCGGTAACGTACTTGCCGAGTTCCAGCGGGCCGGCCACCTCGTTGTCGAGGTGCTTGGGCAGCAGCCAGCGCCCGATGACCATCAGGTAGGCGATCCCGGCGATCGCGAGTAGCACGCCAAGCGGGGTGAACTCGAAGATCCCGAACGGCGCAAGCCCCTGCTTCTGGCCCAGCGAGTCGACCAGCAGGTTGGACGAGGTGCCGATCAGGGTGGCGACACCGCCCATCTGCGCCGCGAACGCCATCGGCATCAGCACCCGCGCCGGCGAGGTATGGGTGCGCTGGCATACGCGCAGCGACAGCGGCAGAAAGGTGGCGACCAGCGCCGTGTTCTTGATGAACGCGCCCAGCGGCGCAATCGCCAGCATCATCCCGAGTGACAACAGCCACGGTTTGCGGATGCGCGACAGCAGATTGACGATGGGATCGAGCGCGCCGGAGCGTTCGATCCCGATCGCCAGCGCGAACATCGCCGCGACCGTCACGGTCGCTTCGTTGCTGAAGCCGGACAGCGCCTGCTCCGGGCTGATGATGCCGAGCGCGACCAGCAGCGCGAGCGTGATCAGCGCCACCACGTCCACGCGGATCTTCTCGCTGGCGAACATCGCCATCGCGACGACGATGATCGCGGCGGTCGCCCACGCCTGCCAGGTCATGGGTGACGCTTCGTCCTGAAGGGCTGATCCAACAAACGCTGTCTCCCCATGGCGGGCAAACCGCCGTCCGGCACCGCATCCAAGCGCGAAATCTTGGCTTGGCAACCGGCGCACGCGCGCGCCGGCGTACGCAGCTTGCCATGTCGTTGCGAAAATTTTGTTCAGGGAATGCTGGCGCCGCGTCCGGCCAGCGCGGCGCACCGCGCTTGCCGCCGGTCGGGCGGCGCGGCATGCTGGCGCACATGCATCAATACGAACGCGTGCTGAAGCTGCACGGCATCTTCAAGTCGCACCGACGGCCGGTCGAGGCGCAGCGCCTGCGCGACGAACTCGGTTGCTCGCGCGCCACGCTGTACCGCGACATCGCATTCCTGCGCGATGCGCTGGGTGCGCCGCTCGACAGTGATCCGGAAGGTCGCGGCTACGCGTACGCGGAAGGCGAGGGCGAGCGCTTCGAACTGCCGGGCCTGTGGCTGACCAGCGAGGAGCTGTCGGCGCTGATGGCGCTGGAGGCGCTCATCGCGCGCTCGGATCCCGGTGTACTCGCGGATGCGCTGGCGCCATTCCGCACCCGCGTCGAAAAAATCCTGAACGCGCAGGCGGGAACCACCAAGCAGCCGCTGGAGCGCATCCGGGTGGTGCCGTGGGGCTCGCGCAAGCTCAACCAGCAGGTGTTCCGCGCGGTGGCGGGGGCGGTGCTGGCGCGTCGGCAACTGAAGTTCCGCTATCGCGCGCGCACCACCGGCGCCGACAGCGTGCGGCACGTGTCGCCGCAGCGGTTGACGCACTACCGCGACAATTGGTACCTCGATGCCTGGGACCACGGCCGCGAGGCGTTGCGCAGCTTCGCGGTCGACCGGATCGGCGATGTGGAACAACTGGACAAGGCCGCCGCCGACCGCGACGAAAAGGAATTGAATGACACGCTGGCATCGAGCTACGGCATCTTTGCCGGCGCGCCCAAGGCCTGGGCGACGATCCGGTTTTCCGCGCGCGCCGCACGCTGGGTCGCCGACGAGCATTGGCACTCGCTGCAGGAGGGCCACTGGCTCGACGACGGACGCTATGAACTCAAGGTGCCGTATTCGCAGTCGCGCGAACTGGTGATGGACGTCCTGCGCTACGGACCGGACGCGGAAGTCGTCGCACCGCAGTCGTTGCGCGAGGAGATCCGCATCATGCACAAGCTCGCGCTGGATGAGTATGACCACGCATCGTAGTGAACACGCCGCAGTCCCTGGCTGAACCGACGGGCGCGCACACGGGCATCGCACTGGCGCTCGGCACCGGCGGCGCGCGCGGCCTCGCGCACATCGGTGCCATCGAGGCGATCGAAGCCGCCGGATTGCAGATCGTCGCGGTGTCCGGCACGTCGATGGGCGCGCTGATCGGCGGCATCTACGCCGCCGGCAAGCTCGACGTCTATCGCGATTGGGTTTGCGCCCTGCAGAAGATGGACGTGCTGAAGCTGGTCGACTGGACCCTGTCCGGCGCCGGCCTCATCAAGGGCGAGCGCATCATCGGCGTGCTGCGCGAGCTGATCGGCGAGGTGGACATCGAAGCATTGCCGATCCCGTTCACCGCGGTTGCGACCGACCTCGATCGCGAACGCGAGGTGTGGCTTGCGCACGGGCCACTGTTCGACGCGATCCGCGCATCGATCGCGATCCCGACGATCTTCCGCCCGCACCCCGTGAACGGGCACCGCCTCGTCGATGGCGGCCTGATGAACCCCCTGCCGCTGACGCCGTTGCTGCAGTCGGTCAGCGACTACACGGTCGCGGTCAATGTCAACGGACCGCCGGAGACCCTGCCGGTGCCATCGCGCCCGGCGCAACAGAAGGCGCGCCGCGGGCTGCGCAGCCGGGTCGCGGCGTACGTGACCCGCACGATCGGCAACCACACGGAAGGCACCCGCCAGCCGGGGTGGCTGGACACCCTGACCCAGTCGCTGGACCTGATGCAGCAGAACCTCACCGGCTTCCGGCTCGCCGCCGACCGTCCCGACCTCGTGATTGAAGTCCCGCGCAATGCCAGTGCGGTGTACGAGTTCTACCGCGCATCGGAATTGATCGAGCTGGGCCGCGAACGGGCGGAACGCGCGCTCGCGGCGTGGCAGCCGGGCAACCGTGTCTCTCCTCTTTCCTCGACAAACGGTGGCGCGTAGCGCGGGGTGACGGTCGCATTTCGCGCGGTGTTGCACGACCTCCCTGTCCTGTGTCCGCGCGCCTGACTCGCCACATCCCTGTGGCTCGCCCTGCGCGCCGCCTGCGGTGTTCAAATCGGCTGTCGTTGCCGAGTTGGTGATCGGTAATAAATAAACACGTCAAATTGCTGTCCGCGGTTTGATGACGTAGTTCCACTCACCGTGGAATCTGTTGGGGTGCAGCGAGTAGCCCGGATGAAGCCGCGAAGCGGCGCAATCCGGGGACAGGTGCGGTGACTTCCCGGATTGCGCTGCGCTCCATCCGGGCTACGCGGGTTGCCGCATTCGCATGGTCAGAGCGCGATGAGGTTTGCATACGCCGCAACCAGCCACCTGGGCCCGGCGTCGGCGAAATTCACCTGGATGCGGGTGTGCGCGCCGGATCCCTCGGCGGTGACGACGATGCCTTCACCGAATTTGGCGTGGCGTACGCGCTGGCCGAGCTTGATCGGCGACGAGTCATCGAGATCGGCGTGGCCGCGCGAGCGGGCGGGTGCCGTGTACACCGGTCGCGAGATGCGGGCGCGCGGACGCACTTCGGTCATGAGGTGCGCGGGCAATTCATCGAGGAAGCGGGAAGGCCGCTGCAAGGTTTCGCTGCCATATTGGCGACGCGACTCCGCGTAGCACAACACCAGCCGTTCGCGTGCGCGGGTGATGCCGACGTAGGCGAGGCGGCGCTCCTCTTCGAGGCGCGCCGGATCCTCGACCGAACGCTGGGTCGGGAACAGGCCGTCTTCCATGCCGACCAGGAACACGATCGGAAACTCCAGGCCCTTGGCCGAGTGCAGCGTCATCAGTTGCACGCAGTTGGATCCGGCGTCGCCCTGGCCTTCGCCGGCTTCGAGCGCGGCGTGCGCGAGGAACGCATCGAGTTCGGACAGGTTGGCTTCGATGTCCTCGGGCGTGCGCTCGAAGCGGCTGGCGACGTTGACGAGTTCGTCGAGGTTCTCGACGCGCGCCTCGGCGTTGCCACGGCTGTCCTTTTCGTAATAGTCGCGCAGGCCGGAGTGCGTGATGGCGTGTTCGGTTTGTTCGGAAAGCG
>JBOHYX010000025.1:0-7401 GCA_050738115.1 Rhodanobacteraceae bacterium | reverse complement strand
GAACCCCCTCAACGCATTCTTCGCGCGCGTCGTGAGCGCGCCATCGGCAAGTTCGCTGAGTGCAGCGTCCCACAGCGCCGTATCGTCCGCGCGGGCGCGGCGGCGCAGGGCCTCGACGGTGCGTTCGCCGACGCCATGCGGCGGCGTCGCCAGCGCACGCTCGAACGAGGCATCGTCGCCGCGGTTGGCGGCGAGGCGCAAATAGGCGAGTGCGTCCTTGACCTCGGCGCGTTCGAAATACCGCTGGCCGCCGTACACGCGGTAGGGGATGTTCTTCTGGTGCAATTGTTCCTCGAAGTTGCGGGACTGCGCGTTGGATCGGTACAACACCGCGACGTCGGATGCGTTGCCGCCGCCGTCCAGATCTTCGCGGATGCGTTCGATCACGAAGCGCGCCTCGTCCTGCTCGTTGTAGGCGGCGTACAGCGCGATCGCGTCGCCCCTGTCGCCCGCGGTCCACAGCTTCTTGCCGAGCCGCGAGGGGTTCTGCGCGATGACCGCGTTGGCCGCCTCGAGGATGGTCGCGGTGGAGCGGTAATTCTGTTCGAGGCGCAGGGTCTTCGCAGCGGGGAAATCGCGCAGGAACGCGCGCATGTTCTCGACCTTCGCGCCGCGCCAGCCGTAGATCGACTGATCGTCGTCGCCGACGGCGAAGACGTGCGCGGGACCGGGCACGGGGGACCGGGGACCGGGGCTTGCGCGTCCCGCACCCGACAGTAGCCGGATCCACGCGTACTGCAACGCGTTGGTGTCCTGGAATTCGTCGATCAGCAGGTGCCGCCAGCGTTCCTGGTAGTGCGCGCGCAGCGCGTCGTTGTCGCGGATGAGTTCGTGCGCGCGCAGCAGCAGTTCGGCGAAATCGACCAGCCCGGCGCGCCGGCAGGCCTGCTCGTAGGCCTCGTAGACGTTGCGGAACGTGCGCGCCACCGGGTGGTCGCCGGGCTCGATGTCTTGCGGCCGTTTGCCTTCGTCCTTCCACGCGTTGATCTGCCAGCACGCCTGGCGCGGTGGAAACTTCGCCTCGTCGATGCCGAGCCCCGCCACCACGCGTTTCACCAGCCGCTGCTGGTCGTCGGCGTCGAGGATCTGGAAGGTTTCCGGCAACTGCGCTTCGCGCCAATGCTGACGCAACAGCCGATGCGCGATGCCGTGGAAGGTGCCAACGGTGAGGCCGCGCATCCCGTTCGGCAGGAGGCGCCCGAGGCGCGCACGCATCTCTCCAGCGGCCTTGTTGGTGAAGGTGACCGCCAGGATCGACCACGGCGCCGCGCCCTCAGCTTCGATCAGCCAGCCGACCCGGCGCGTGAGCACCCGGGTCTTGCCGGATCCTGCGCCTGCCAGCACCAGGTAGTGGCCCGGCGGGGCGGCCACGGCTTCGCGTTGCGCCGCGTTGAGCGACTCAAGGAGATATGAAACATCCATCGCCGCCATTGTAGCCAGTCACCCCCGACCGCTCGCGCGCTGGCGGCGCGTCGCGTGGTGCGTGGGGTTACCGCTTCATGCTCCCGACGGCGCCCACGATGATCAACACCCCGCCGATCACGATCCCGGCGTAGCCGATCGGGGCGGGGACGGGTTTTTGCGAACTGGCCTCAATCTTGATCGGGCCGAGCTGGGCCTTGGTGCTGGTGTCGTTGTAGTGCGCGTCGCCGAGCGCGACCCACACGCCAAGGCCAAGCAGGATGACGCCGATGACGATGGCTGCGATGCGCATGCGCTGTCTCTCCGTGACGGGTGTACGGCGAGGCTACGGGAAAGCGCGCCGCGGCGCCAGCCGGCGCGTTGCGCCGGGTTCAGGTGGCGTCGCCCGGGCGGCGATGGCGCTGGATCAGTGGCTGCTGCCGGCGCTGGCGGGCACGCTGGCGGGGTTCGCCGGCGACGCGCTGGGTGGCGGCGCCGGGACCGCGCTTGCCGGCGCATCCGTGAACGGCGCGGACGCGAACATCCCGGAGCCGCTGAAGGCCTGCCTGGGCAGCACGTCGCGTGCGAGCCCGGGATCGCGGTCCAGCATCACGACTTCGTCCGCCATGATGTGCGCGGCTTCATCGAGCTCGGTGTCCTTGGCCTGCTTGGCGGCCTTCTCGCGGGCCACCGACGCCTTGATGTTCTGCTCGCCGGGTGTCAGCCCGTTGTCGAGTTCCAGCGTCACGCCCGTGACGTCGCCCAGCGCCTCGCGGCGTTTCTTGAAGGACGCGTCCTGCGCCTCCTGCTGCTTGCGCTCGCCTTCGCGCACCTTGTAGTTGAGCGAGACGGACTTCTGGTCGTGCAGCTTGCGCGCAGCGGTCAGTTCGTCGAGCAGCAACTGCCACGCGGGATCCTTTTCGTCGCGCGCCGTGTGCTCGGCGGTCAACGGCGCGACCAGCGGCTTCTGGGTCGCGACAGGCGTGTAATTCGCCGGCGGAATGTGACTCCACGGCAGCGCGTTCGGATAACTCGATTCGCCGTAGTCCTTCCAGCCGATCGAGTGCGGGAACAGGATGTCGGGCGTAACGCCGTGCAACTGCGTCGAATCGCCGTTCACGCGGAAGAACTCGTACACGGTCATCTTGAGCTCGCCCAGCGTCGGCTTGCTGTTCATCGCGAGCTGGTCGAGGTTGGTGAGGTTCTGCACCGTGCCCTTGCCGAAGGTCTGCTCGCCGATGATCAGGCCGCGGCCGTAATCCTGGATCGCGGCGGTGAAGATCTCGCTGGCCGACGCGGAGCCGCGGTTGACCAGCACCGCCATCGGGCCGGACCACAGCATGTGCTCGTCCGAGTCCTGCTCCTCGACCTGGCCGCGGTTGTCGCGCACCTGCACGGTCGGGCCCTTGCCGACGAACAGGCCGGTCATGTTGACGGCCTCCGAGAGCGAGCCGCCGCCGTTGTCGCGAAGATCCACGACCACCGCGGAAACCTTGGCCTGCTTCAGTTCCTTCAGC
Organism: Rhodanobacteraceae bacterium; assembly: GCA_050738115.1. GTDB lineage: Bacteria > Pseudomonadota > Gammaproteobacteria > Xanthomonadales > Rhodanobacteraceae > 66-474. The sequence continues at coordinate 4,483 of JBOHYX010000025.1, read as the reverse complement.
AGTTTCGCGACGTCGCGCGAGGCGCTCTTGTAATCGGGATCGCCGCGCCGGCGCGCATCGAAGTCCTCGTAGAAGCTGGGCAGGTCGATCACGCCGATCTTGATGGTGCGGTCGCCGTCCGTGACGTCGATGATCTTCTTCTTCGCGGCCTGGTCCGCGATCGTCACCTTCTGGCGGGTCAGGGTGACTATCCGGGGCTTGGCGTCCGGGCCGCCCTCGGCGGGCAGGTATTCGATGCGCACCACCGTGCCTTTCTTGCCGCGGATCTTGGCGACCACGTCGTCGATCCGCCAGCCGACCATGTCGACGATCGCGCCGCATTCGCCCTGGCCGACGCCGACGATCTTGTCGCCGACCTCCAGCTTGGCCGACTTCGCGGCCGGGCCGCCCGGCACCACTTCGCGGATCACCGTGTACTCATCCTGTTCCTGCAACACCGCGCCGATGCCGTCCAGCGACAGGCTCATCGCGATGTCGAAGTTCTGGCTGGCGCGCGGCCCGAAATAGTTCGTGTGCGGATCGGTGGAGGTCGCGTACGCGTTCATGAAGGTGCTGAACACGTCCTCGCTGTCGAGCTGGTGCAGGCGGTTCAGGAAGTTCTCGTAGCGCTGCGAGAGGGTCTTGCGGATTTCGGCGTCGTCCTTGCCGGCGAGCTTCAGGCGGATCCAGTCGTTTTCCACGCGTTCGTTCCACAACTGGTCCAGCGCGGCGGTGTCGGCCGCCCATGGCGCCTTGTCGCGATCGAAGGTGTAGGTTTCGTTGGTGTCGAGATTGAAGCCCTTCTTCAGCAGCGAGAGCGCGTACGCCGTGCGCTCGCCGGCGCGCTGTTCATAGAGGTTGAAGATGTCGAACGGAATCGAAAGGTTGCCGTTCCAGATCGCGCTGTCGAGCTTGGTGCGGTCGGCCGCGAAGCGGTCGATGTCTTGCTGCGTGAAGAACAGCCTGCTGCCGTCCAGGGCCTTGAAGTAGGCCTTGAAAATCTTCTGCGACATCGCCGCATCGAGCGGCTGGGCTTCGTACTCGAAGCGCGTCAGCAGGCGTGCGACGAGGATCGAGGCCTGGCTCTGGGTGGCGGTCGGCTTCAGCACCGGCGCCGGCGTCGGCTTGTACTGGGCCAGCGGCGCGACCGGCACGCTGGCCGACGTGGCAGGGCAGTTGGCCGCGGGCGCGGCGTCTTGCGCGCGCACCCCGAACGAAACGGCGAGGGCGATCAGGACAACGAAGACACGCTGCAACATGGATTTTCCTTCAGCGGCCGCAACGGTACGACCGGATGCGCGATCAGCGCGGACATGGATGAACGATGCGCCAGCCGTTCGCTGGCGCGTTCGGGTATGGCGCGGGGACGGGCGAGGCCCACCATCAAGGTATCGGAAAACGGCGGCGCCGGATATGGCTGCAAGTCATGCAACTGCGCGGGGCGGGGCCGGGGCCGCTTCCTGCGGCGACAGACCGAATTGTCGGCCCAACTCAACAATCAATACGTCCTCGACATCTGCCGGCCGCGACGGGCCGCCCAAGTCTAGCATTTGCGTCACCCGGAGACCGGCATAGCCGCAGGGATTGATGCGCTGGAACGGCTCGAGGTCCATCGCGATGTTGAAGGCGAGTCCGTGGAACGTGCGGCCGTGGCGGACCCGGAGGCCCAGCGCCGCGATCTTGGCGTCGGCGACGTACACGCCGGGTGCCCCCTCGTGGCGGACGCCCGTGATGTTCCATTCGGCGAGGGTGTCGATGATCGCCTGCTCGATCCGGCGCACCAGGTCGCGCACGCCGATTTTCAGCCGGCGCAGGTCCAGCAGCGGATAGGCGACGATCTGGCCGGGGCCGTGGTAGGTGACTTGGCCGCCGCGATCGACGTGGATCACCGGGATGTCGCCGGGCGCCAGCACGTGCTCGGGCTTGCCGGCCTGGCCCAGCGTGAACACCGGCTCGTGCTCGACCAGCCACAACTCGTCCGGCGTGTCGGGGTCGCGCGCGTCGGTGAACGCCTGCATCGCGTGCCAGACGGGTTCGTAGGGTTGGCGGCCGCGGTGGCGGACCAGCAGCGGGCGGGACTCGGGACTCGGGACTCGGGACTCGGTATCCATGCGAGTGACACTTCCAGGCACAGCAACTACCATCTTCCAAATGGGGATCGTCGGATCTGGTTTCGAGTGGACCATTTCCAAAGGTATGCGCAGGGACTCAGCGGCTTTGCGCTTTCCCGAGTCCCGAGTCCGGCTCTTACAGCGTGTACCGAATATCCGGATGCGCCCTGAGCGCCGCGTGCGCCGCCTCGTACTTCTCGCGCGTCGGACAGGTGAACACCACGCTGACGGACACGTAGTTGCCTTGGCTCGAGGCGCGCTCGCGCACGCTCGCGTCCAGCACCGACAGGCCGAGATCCCGCAGGATTTCCTGCACGCGGTCGCGCAGGTTGGCCTTCGCGTTGCCCATGGCGGTGATCTCGAAGCTGCCGGGAAACTGGAAGCCCTGGCCATCCTTCTTGTCGATGCGGTGGAGTTCGCGCATGGCGTGAGACTACTTCGGCGTGACGGGCGGCGTCACGCTGGACGCCGCCGCCACCTGCACGGTTGGCGCCGGCGTGGTCGTGGTGCCGGTGCCGCGGTGGAACAACAGCAGGATCGCGTCCCACAGGCGCTTGAAGAATCCGCCCCGCGGCGCATCCTTCAGCACCACCAGCGGCCGGCTGAGCAGCGGCTTGCCATCGAACGTGACCTTGAGGGTGCCGACCTGCTGGCCCTGCTGGAACGGCGCGACCAGGCGCTGTGGGAACTCCAGCGTGGCGTTGAGCTTGTCGTACTGGCCGCGCGGGATCGTCACCGATGCGTCCTCGGTGGTGCCGAGTTCGAGCGCGTTGGCCGCGCCCTTCCACAGGCGCGGCGTGGCCAGCACCTGGCCCGCGGCGTAGAGCTGGTGGGTGCGGTAGAAGTTGAAGCCCCAGTTGAACAAGGCCTCGTCGCCGGTCGAGGCGGCGTTCATGTCAGGGCCGCCCATGGTGACGGCGATCAGGCGCATCCCGTTGCGCATTGCCGACGCGGCGAGACAGTAGCCGGCTTCCTTGGTGGAGCCGGTCTTGATCCCGTCGACGCTGGGGTCGGTCCACAGCAGGGTGTTGCGGTTGTGCTGCGTGATGCCGTTCCACTCGAACGACTTGATCTTCGCGATTTTGTAGATATCGGGGAAGTTGCGGATCAGCGCGCGTGACAGGATCGCGATGTCGAGCGCCGAACTGTAATGATCGGGCGCCGGATAGCCCGATGCGTTCACGAAGTGCGTGTTGTCCATCCCGAGTCGCTTGGCGTAGGCATTCATCATCTCGGCGAACGCCGGTTCTGAACCCGCGGCGTGCTCGGCCAGTGCGATCGCGGCATCGTTGCCGGACTGGATGATCATGCCGTACAGCAAATCGTTCAGCGGCACGTAGGAATGCAGCTTCAGGAAGCTGGTCGAGCCGTCGGTGCCGGCGCCGCCCATCTTCCACGCGTGGTCGCTGATGAAGACCTTGTCGTTCAGGTGGATCTTGCCGGCCTTGAGCTCGGCCGCGACCACGTATTCGGTCATGATCTTGGTGAGTGACGCCGGCGCGTGGCGTGCGTCCATGTCGTGCGACGCAAGGATCTGGCCGTTGGCGTAATCCATCAGCACCCACGACGCCGCGTTGGGGGTCGGTGCCGGCGGAATCGGCGTTTGCGGGATCGTCGGCACCGGCTTTAGCGGTACCTCGGGTTTGGGTGGCAGGGCGGTTTGTGCCGCGGCAACGCCGGTGAACGAAACGAGAATGGTCAGCAACAGGGAACGCAGGGTTTTCATGTGTTTATCCATGCGATCTTCCCTGATCGCCGTATAGCCGGGGCGCATGTCCTGCGCTGCCCCCAAGGCAAGTGAAGACTAGAACGGCCGTCCATGGCCTGACTTTCCACCGTATCTCTGCGATCGTCCCTGATCGCTGCATCATGGAGGCCGCATATCGTACGCGACCTGCCTCGGATAGCGAACACCAGAACGGCCATCCGTGGCCTGACTTTTCACAACAGCGGCTCCGGATCGGCACCATTGCGCGCGAAGCAGCCATCTCACAGCGTTGCTACTGTACGGCGACATTCGCGTGCGGCAAGCCGAGCGCCTCGAGGCGCGCGGTCGTGCGATCGATCGCGTCGACGTCGGCCAGCGGGCCGATCTGCACCTGCCGCAGCGTGCGTCCGTCGATGTGGGCCGCCACGACCCGCACCGCGCCGAGTTTCAGGCCGCGCAGGCGCGCCGCCAGCCGTTCGGCGTTCGCCGCATCGGCAAAGGCGCCCACCTGCACGTACAACACGGGCGCGTGGCCGGTGCGTGGCGTGACCGCCGTGATCGGCGCGGGTTCCGCGACGGGATGCGCGGGATCGATGCCCTGCACCTGGACCAGGCCCGAGCCCTTCGGCCAGATGCCGATCCGCACCGCGGCCGCCAACGACAGGTCGATGATGCGGTTGGGCAC
>JBOHYX010000024.1:0-14087 GCA_050738115.1 Rhodanobacteraceae bacterium | reverse complement strand
ATTTCCAGGATCTGATCGCCCGTGGCATCGTGGTCGATGTACCAGAAGTGCGTGTCGTCCAGCCACGTGACCCGCTGCACGTCGTGATCGACCAGCGGGTCGACATTCTGCGGCAGGAACTTGACCGCCTGCGCGTAGTCAGCGTCGGTCCGTTGCCGCGCGAGCGCAAGCCCCGGCGTGACGCACAGCAGCGCGACCAGCGCCCACCCCACAACCCGCATCGATTTCATGCGCCGCAAGGCCCCGTGTGATGGCAAGACTTCCGATCCTAGCCTCAACCGCGGCGTCCGACCCATGCCGGAAGTCGTGGGCAGGAGAGCTCAACGCGCCCGGTGCCACCTGCCGGTGCCTGGCGACAGGTCGATCAACAGGGCGATCACGATGCCGATGATGGGGACCAGGGTCCATTCGCCGTGGAACCAGTGCGCCACCGCGGTGTACCAGAGCAGCGCCGTGGGCAGGAATATGAATCCGAGCACCGGCCACAGCGCGATGTGGAAGATCCCGTGGAACCAGTAAGTGAACAGCCACAGCAGCACGATCACCACGCGTGGCACGAACAGGGCCATCAGGACCATCAGGCAGGGCATGCTTGGATCTCCTCGACGGCAGCTTCAGGGCGCGGCACCGATCCGGTTCCGGGCACGGCCGGACCCTTCAACTCGACCACGTTGCTCTCGCGGTCGAACAGGTAGATCGACGGAATGCACATGTCGCGGCTCGCGGAAACACGCGGGATGGTAAAGCATCGCGAAAGCGGCCACCTGTATAATCGTTGAGCGGTGGAAGAAGTAGCCTCGCTACTGCCGAAGGCGCGACGCCCGCAATCGCTCAGGCCCGAAACCACCCACGTTCAAAACTCTGGAGAGACCGGCCCGTTCCGCGACGGAAACCGGCGCCGAAGGGGCAAGCAGCGGCTCGCTGCCAAACTCTCAGGCCAAAGGACAGAGGGGCGACAAATTACAGCTCGTCATTCCGGGGGCTGTGCCGGTCTTATCGGCACAGCAACCCGGAATCCAGTTTTTGTTGACCGAAGCCAAGAGCTGGATTCCGGGTTCTGTCCGCACGAAGCCGCGGACAGCCCCGGAATGACGACTAAGCAAGAGCGATGCTCTCCACCTCACTCAACGACGATCTTCGCCCTCATCGCCGGATGGCCTTTATGATCGACCACACGCCCACCCTCCACGACCTCGAACAGCACGACGCGTTCATCAACCGCCACATCGGGCCGGATGATGCGGAGATCGCGACGATGCTGAAGGCGGTCGGCTACGACTCGCTGGACGCGCTGACCGACGCGATCGTGCCCGCGGCGATCCGCCAGAAGAATCCGCTGGCACTGCCGGCGGCGATCACCGAAACCGAGGCGCTCGCGAAGATTCGTGCGATCGCCGACAAGAATGAAGTCTTCAGGAACTTCATCGGCCAGGGCTACTACGGCGCCCACACCCCGCTCGTCATCCTGCGCAACATCCTCGAGAGCCCCGCGTGGTACACGGCCTACACGCCCTACCAGGCGGAAATCTCGCAGGGCCGGATGGAAGCGCTGATCAATTTCCAGACGATGTGCGCCGACTTGACGGGCATGGAAATTGCGAACGCCTCGCTGCTGGACGAGGCGACCGCCGCCGCGGAGGCCATGACGCTCGCGAAGCGTTCATCGAAGTCGAAGTCGAACGTGTTCTTCGTGTCGAAGTCGGTGCATCCGCAGACCATCGAGGTGCTGAAAACGCGCGCGGAACCGCTCGGGATCGACCTGCACATCGACGATGAAACCAACGCCGCGAATGCGGACTGTTTCGGCATCCTGCTGCAATATCCCGACACCTTCGGCACCGTCCGCCACTACAAGGCGTTGTGCGCGGCGCTGCACGCAAAGGGCGCACTCGTCGCCGTCGCGACCGACCTGCTGGCGTTGACGCTCATCACGCCACCGGGCGAATGGGGGGCCGACGTCGTGGTCGGCAATTCGCAGCGTTTCGGCGTGCCGCTTGGCTTTGGCGGCCCGCACGCCGCGTTCATGGCGTGCCGCGACGCGTACAAGCGCTCGCTGCCGGGGCGCCTGATCGGCGTGTCGGTGGATGCGCAGGGCAACAAGGCGTATCGCCTCACGCTGCAGACCCGCGAGCAACACATCCGCCGCGAGAAGGCCACCAGCAACATCTGCACCGCGCAGGTGCTGCTGGCGGTGATGGCCGCGATGTACGCGGTGTACCACGGCCCCGAGGGCCTCGTCCGCATCGCGCGCCGCACGCACCGGCTGGCCGCGATCCTCGCCGCGAGCCTGCGCAGGGCCGGTATCAGCGTCGGCGGCGATTTCTTCGACACCCTGCACGTCACCGGCATCCACGCGCCCACGGTCCACGCGATGGCCAACGCGGCGAGCATCAACCTGCGCCACGTCGATGACACCTCGCTCGCGATCAGCCTCGACGAGACCACCACCCGCGATGACGTGGTGCAACTGGCCGCGTTGTTCGGCGCGCGCATCGACGACGTCGACGCGCTGGACCGCGAGGTGCCCGACGCGCTGCCGGCCGCGCTCAGGCGCACGTCGGCATTCCTCACCCACCCGGTGTTCAACAGCTATCGCAGCGAACACGAGATGCTGCGCTACCTGCGTCAGCTTGCCGACAAGGACCTCGCGCTCGACCGCAGCATGATCCCGCTCGGATCGTGCACGATGAAGTTGAACGCGACGGCGGAGATGGTGCCGATCACCTGGCCGGAGTTCGCCAACATCCACCCGCTGGCGCCGCCTGAACAATGGCACGGCTACCGCGAGTTGATCGACGAACTCGAAGCGATGCTGATCGCGATCACGGGCTACGACGCGGTCAGCCTGCAGCCGAACGCCGGCGCACAGGGCGAATATTCGGGCCTGTTGGCGATCCGCGCGTATCACCACGCCCACGGACAATCGCAGCGCGACGTGTGCCTGATTCCCGAATCCGCACACGGCACCAATCCCGCCTCGGCGCATATGTGCGGCATGACCGTGGTCGTGACCCGGTGCGACGAGCACGGCAACGTGGACGTGGGTGACATCGAAGCGCAGGCCGCGAAGTATTCCGACCGCCTCGCCGCAATCATGCTGACGTACCCCTCGACGCACGGCGTGTTCGAGGAAGAGATCGTGAAGATCTGCGAGATCGTCCACCGCCACGGCGGACAGGTCTACACCGACGGCGCCAACCTCAACGCGCTGTGCGGCGTCGCGCGGCCGGGCCGCTGGGGCTCGGACGTGTCGCACCTCAACCTGCACAAGACCTTCTGCATCCCGCACGGCGGCGGCGGCCCGGGCGTCGGGCCATGCGCGGTGAAGGCGCATCTCGCGCCGTACCTGCCCAAGGCATTTTCATCAGCCGGCGTCCCTGCCGGCGAAGATCAAGAGCCGGCCATCCATGGCGCGACGTCCCACGACAGCCGCTCCGGAGGGATGGTCTCGGCTGCCACATTCGGGAGTGCGTCGATCCTGCCGATTTCGTGGATGTACATCACGATGATGGGCCGCGAGGGCACCCTCAAGGCGACCCAGGTCGCGCTGCTCAACGCCAATTACCTCTCGAAGCGGCTGGCGCCGTACTACCCGACGCTGTACACGGGGCGCAACGGCCTGGTCGCGCACGAGTGCATCCTCGACGTCCGCCCGCTGGAGAAGGCGAGTGGCGTCAATGCCGAGGACATCGCCAAGCGCCTGATCGATTTTGGTTTCCACGCACCGACGCTATCGTTCCCGGTGGCCGGCACGCTGATGGTCGAGCCGACCGAGTCCGAGTCCCTGTACGAGCTCGATCGCTTCATCGACGCGATGATCCAGATCCGCGATGAAATCCGCGCGGTCGAGGACGGCCGCCTCGAGCGCGACGACAATCCGCTGAAGAACGCCCCGCACACCGCGGCGATGGTCAGCGCCAGCGAGTGGGCCCACGCGTACCCGCGCGAACTCGCGGCCTATCCGGTGGCCTCGCTGAAGCAGGTGAAGTACTGGTCGCCCGTGGCGCGCGTCGACAACGTGTACGGCGACAAGCACGTGTTCTGCACCTGCCCGCCGGTGAAGGCTTACGCGGAAGAGGACGCCGCCGCTGCATCCTGAGTTTGTCGGCCCGCGGTCGCGCGCGAGGCGCGCTCCTACGATTTGCGCGGGTGCCGCATTGTGATTGCAGGAGCCGGCCTGCCGGCGACCGACGTTCCGCTGCACATCGCGGCGCGGTCGCGCGCGAGGCGCGCTCCTACCATTTGCACGGGTGCCGCATTGTGATTGTAGGAGCCGGCCTGCCGGCGACCGACGTTCCGCTGCACATCGCGGCGCGGTCGCGCGCGAGGCGCGCTCCTACGAGAACGACGACCCTCCGCGCGCGGCAAGCGCCGCCATCAACACTCTGCCGCACTCCGCATCGATCTTGAACTCGAACAGCTCATCCGCTCGCGTGTGGCCCCGATTCACCGCGACCACCGGGATGCCGCGTTGCGATGCCGCGCGCACCAACCGGAAGCTCGACCACACCATCAGCGACGAGCCTGCAACCAGCACGCCGTCCGCCTCGATCGCGGCATCCATCGCCGCATCCGCACGTTCGCGCGGCACTGATTCTCCGTAGAACACCACGTCAGGCTTCAGCACGCCGCCGCACACCTCGCACGCGGGCACCGCGAAAGCGCCGAAATCGACGCCCTCGACGTCGGCATCGCCGTCTGGCGCGATGCGCGCCGGTGACGTATCCCAACCCGGATTCGCGGCACGCAGGCGCTGCTGGAACACGTCGCGGTCGGTACGGCTCTCGCACGCAAGGCAGCGCACCACGTCCAAGCGACCGTGCAGGTCGATCACGTTGCGGCTACCGGCGCGCTGATGCAGGCGATCCACGTTCTGCGTCACCACCCGTGCCACGCGACCCGCGCGCTCCAGCCGTGCGAGCGCGACGTGCGCCGCGCTCGGCCGCGCCGCCTTGAACATCGGCCAACCGGTGAAACTCCGCGCCCAGTATCGCCGGCGCACCGCTTCGCTCGCGACGAAATCCCGGTATTGGACGGGCGGCGAGCGCTTCCAGTTGCCGTCGCCGTCGCGGTAATCGGGAATCCCGGACCCGGTGCTGACGCCGGCGCCGGTGATCACCGTGACGTTCGCGTGCGTCGCCAGCCACCCGGCGAGGCGATCAGCATCCGCGGTGATGATGTCTGTTTCCGATACAACACGCGCGACCATGGCCACACTTTAATGCCGACGGCGCGCGACGCGAACACCGCCCGATGACCGCACGGCGCGAACTGCTACGCTTCGCGCCCATGCCTGCGCCATCCACGCCACGCGCCCAACTGCCGCGCAAGCTCGGCCTCGCCACCGGCATGGCCGTGGTGGTCGGGATCATCATCGGCAGCGGGATCTTCCGCGTGCCTTCCCCGATCGCCGGCGCCGCGGGCAATCTCACCGGGATCACCCTGGTGTGGGTGCTGGGCGGCGCCGTCGCCCTGTTCGGCGCGCTGTCGGTGGCAGAGCTCGCAGCGATGTATCCCGAAGCCGGTGGCCCGTACGTATATCTTCGCGAAGCGTACGGCCGGCCCCTCGCGTTCCTGTTCGGCTGGATGTGGCTGCTGACGACGCCGATTTCGTGGGCGGCGCAGAGCCTGATGTTCGCCGAATACCTCGGCTTCTTCGTGCCGATCCCGGTCGCGTGGCAGCACGCCATCGCGGCGGTGCTGATCGTAGTCGTGGCGGCGGCCAACGTGCATTCCGTGAAACTCGGCGCGGTGATCCAGAACCTCTCGACCGCCGCCAAGGTGCTGGCGATCGTCGCCCTCGCCGCGGCGATCTTCGTGCTCGCCCCGGGCGGCGCCGCGAACCCGCTGCACGGCGTGACGATGGGCGCGGCGAAATGGTCGGGGATCGGCATCGGCCTGATCGCCGCGTTGTGGGCGTACGATGGCTGGGAAAACCTGACCACACTGTCCGGCGAGGTCAGGAATCCGCGGCGCAACCTGCCGCTGGCACTGATCGGCGGCGTGCTGGTGGTAATCGCGGTGTACCTGCTGATCAACGCCGCCTACCTGCGCGCGCTGCCGCTGCCGCAGCTCGCCGCCTCGAAATCCGTGGCAGCCGATGCGACCGGCGCAGTGCTGGGCCGCGCGGGCGCCTCGCTGGTCGGCGCGCTGGTGATGCTGTCGGTGTTCGGCACGCTCAACGGCAGCATCCTTTCGAGCCCGCGCGTGTTTTTCGCGATGGCCGAGGATGGCCTGTTCTTCCGCAGCGTCGGCAAGGTGCACCCGAAATACGAAACGCCCTGGGTTGCGATCGCGTTCATCGTGGTGCTGGCGGTGATCTACGTGATGCTGCGCGATTTCATCCAGCTTGCCGAAGCCTACGTGCTCGGCATCTGGCCGTTTCTCGCGCTGTGCGTGATCGGCCTGTTCGTGCTGCGCCGGACGCAGCCGGACTTTCCGCGCGCCTACCGCGCGCTCGGCTATCCGGCGGTGCCCGCGCTGTTCGTGATCGCGACGTTCGTGGTCGTCGCCAATGCGTTGTACGTCCAGTTCTGGTCGACCATCGCCAGCATCCTGATCACGCTCGCCGGCGTGCCGTTGTATTTCCTGTGGACGTGGTGGCAGGGGCGCGACACGCGGGTGAATGCATGAACGCAACGGCGACTGCCGACCTCGGCGGCAAGACGGTGATGGTGACCGGCGCGACCAGCGGCATCGGCCTCGAGGCCGCGGTGGTGTTTGCGCGCCGCGGCGCACGTGTCGTGATCACCGGCCGCGATCCCGCGCGCATCGCTGCGGCGCTCGCCCGGGTCCGGGAGCATTCGGGCTCGAACGCGGTCGAGGCACTGCAGGCGGATTTCGCCTCGCAGGCCGCCGTCCGCCGGCTCGCCGCGGAATTCCTCGCGAAATACCCGCGCCTCGACCTACTGGTCAACAACGCCGGCAGCGTGAATCCGAAGCGCACGCTCACCGCGGAAGGAATCGAAACGACCTTCGCGGTCAACCACCTCGCGCCCTTCCTCCTCACCCACCTGCTGCTCGAACGGATCGTCGCGAACGCGCCGGCGCGGATCGTCAACGTCGCGACGGTTGCGCACACGCACGGGGCGCTCGACTTCGACGACCTCGACTTCAAACGCGGCTATCACATCATGCGCGCGTACGCGCGCTCCAAGCTCGCCAACGTGTTGTTCACGCGCGAATTGGCAAGGCGCCTCGCCGGCACCGGCGTGACGGTCAATGCGGTTCACCCGGGCACCGTCGGAACCGGCATCTGGGCGCACGTCGCGCCGGATTCGAGCCTCGCCGGCCCGTTGTTCAGGGCCGTGTTCACGCCGGCGCGGCTTTTCATGCTGACGCCGGAACGCGGCGCGCGAACCATCGTGTACGCCGCCACGAGCACGCAGCTCGACGGCAAGACGGGCCTGTACCTCGAAACGAACCAGCCGAAGCAAGCGGCGCCTCTGGCGCTGGACGACGCGGTGGCGACACGCCTGTGGAACGTGAGCGCGCGCCTGACGCATCTCGACGTTGCCGAACGGCCGTCTTGACCCGCGACGGGAACAGGGATCGGGCCGGCGCAGGCCTCAGCCGCCCTGCCTGGTCGTTCGGGCGCCGCCCCAAGGTGCGCGTGGCCGCACGAACACCCACAGCGCGATCACGTACAGGAACAGCACGACGTAGATGATCGCGAACACCCACAGCGGAATCGGCAGGTAGATCAACCGGTCGATCCAGTGGGCGATCAGTGGTTGCGCGTGCGAGACACCGGAAAAATCGGCCTGCCAGATCGTCAGGAAGCACGCCCGATCCAGCAATGCCTGCAGCGCGACCACCGCCCAGCACACCAGATGCACCAGCCGCCACCAGAAGTCGCGCACCCAGTTCCAGTGGCGCCACACGCCGACCGGAATCGCGATGCAGCCCGCGATGTTGAACACGATGATCGCGAGGTGCAGGAGGAGGATCGCGAGTGCAGCCATGCCCAGACGTTTTCGCTCTCAGGACCTTCAACGCACATCCATCTCCCCGTCATTCCGGGGGCCGCGCCGGCCGTTTGGCGCGGCAACCCGGAATCCAGCTCTTGAGTGCCTATTGCCGAAGCTGGTTTCCGGGTTCCACCCGCAAACAACGCGGGTGGCCCCGGAATGACGAGCAAAGAATCAGCCCATCGTCACGAACTCTTCCGCCGACGTCGGATGGATCGCGACGGTGTGCAGGAAATCCTGGTACGTGGCACCCATCCGCACCGCCACTCCGAAGCCCTGCAGCATCTCGTCCATCCCCGGACCGACGCCGTGCAGGCCGACGACGCGCTGCTCGTCGCCCGCGCAAACGAGCTTCATCATGAACCTGCCCTCGCGCCCCGCGAGCGACCACAGCATCGGCGTGAACCGTGTCTTGTGGATCGTCACCGCGTCGCCGAACTGCTCGCGCGCCTCCGCTTCGGACAGGCCCACGCTGCCGACCGGCGGATGCGAGAACACCACGCTCGGGATGTTCGCGTAATCGAGGCGCGAATCCGGCTTGCCGCCGAACAGGCGATCGGCCAGGCGGCGACCCGCGGCGATGGCGACCGGCGTCAGCGCCGGTTTGCCGTTGACGTCGCCGATCGCGTACACGCCCTCGACCGACGTGTTCTCGAATTCGTCCGTGACGATCTCGTCGATCCTGCCCAGCTTGACGCCGGCGGCATCCATGCGCACCGACTCGACGTTCGGCAACCGGCCGATCGCGCTGATCACCTCGTCGTACGGACCGTGGGGTTCGTGGTCCGAGCAGTCCAGCCACAATGCCCTGCCATCGCGACGCACGCCGCGCACGGCGCAACCTTCATGGTGTGCGATGCCCTCGGCGCGCATCAGCGCGCCCAACGCGTCGCCCAGATCCTTGTCGAAATGCGTCAGCAGGCCGCGACGGGTGATCAGTTCCACTTGCGACCCCAGCGCCGCCAGCACCCCCGCCAGTTCCACGCCGATGTAGCCGCCGCCGATGATGCCGACGCGAGGCGGGCACTGCGCCAGCCTGAAAAAGCCGTCCGAATCGATCACAAGATCGCCGCCGGGCAACTCCAGCGCGCGCGGACGCGAGCCGGTCGCGATCACGATGTGTGGCGCACGGTAATCCTGGTCGGCCGCACGCAACGCGTGTGCGTCGGTGAAATGCGCCGGCGCGGACACGTGGTTGATGCCAAGATCGTGCAGCCGGTTCGCGTACGACGTCCGCGCCCGCAACACGTACGCCTCCCGATGGCCGACGAAGGTGGCCCAGTCGAGCTTGCCGGGCTCAGAGTCGAACCCGACCGCCCGCGCCGTCCGCTGCGCGTCGGCGAGATCCGCCGCGAACCACATCGCCTTCTTGGGCACGCAGCCACGGTTGACGCAGGTGCCGCCGAGCTCATGCGGCTCAAACAGCGTCACCTTCGCGCCGTGCCGCGCCGCGCGAATCGCGGTCGCGAGGCCACCGGAGCCGCCGCCGACCACCAGCAAATCCGAACGGGTATTCATTCCATCTCCTCACGAAGATCGACACCCCGGAATCCATTTTCCAGTTTCATCGAACCGCGAAGAACCGTTCGACCTGCGATGAAACGGCAGGTTGCCCCGGAATGACGACCTGAGATCTGGATCGACCCAAAACCCGGCGCATGAAGATCACGCATCGAGCAACGCATCCACTTCCCCGCGCATGTCCGCATCCATCTCCCACTCCACGGCCTTCACGTTCTGCGCGATCTGTTCCGGCCGGGTCGCGCCAGCGATCACGCTGGCGACTTCGCGGTGCGCCAGCAGCCACGCGAAGGCGAGTTCGAGCAGCGTGTGGCGTTGATCACTGCACCACGCTTCCAGTTTCCCGACGACATTCCAGTTGGCGTCGGTGAGATAGCGGCCACCCAAACCCTTGAACGCGGCGTGCGCAAAGCGCGAATCTTCCGGCAACGCCGCGTCGCGCCGGTACTTGCCCGTCAGCAGCCCGCTCGCGAGCGGAAAGTATGGAACCAGCGACAGGCGGTGCGCCGCCAACGCGGGCAGCAATTCACTTTTCGCACCGCGTTCCACCAGGCTGAACTCGTTCTGCGCTGCGATGAAATGGTTCGTGCCCAGCTCGCGCGCGATCCACTCGGCGTCCACCACCTGCCAGGCGGCGAGGTTGCAGGCGCCGATGTAACGAACCTTGCCGGCACGGATCAGGTCATCCAGCGCGCGCAGGGTTTCCTCCATCGGCGTCAGCGGATCCGGCCAGTGCAGCCAATACACGTCGATCCAGTCGGTGCGCAAACGCGCAAGGCTCGCCTCGATCGCCTGCATGACGTAGCGGCGCGACGCGTTGCGTCGCGTGATGCCCTCGCGCATCGGCGAGGCGAACTTGGTCGCGAGGATCACGTCCTTGCGGCGGTCGCGGAGGATCCTGCCGAGCAGTGTTTCCGAACCGCCCTTGTTGCCGTAGGAATCGGCGGTGTCGAAGAAATTGATGCCGGCGTCCAGCGCCGCGTCCACCACCGCACGGGTACCCGCCTCGTCCAGCCGGCCACCGAAGTTGTTGCAGCCCAGCCCCAGTTCCGAAACCTGCAGGCCCGAGGGCCCAGCGCGCGTGTTCGCATGACATCCAGCTCCAATGATCGGCGTCCAACACATGACGTTAGCGCTCCGATGTTTCAGCGCGCGTGAAAGGACCGGCGACGGCCGCGCTCGAAACGCACGATCGGCTTGACGGCCACCCTTTTTCCTGTGCATTATAACGTTCGTTATAACTCGCTCCGAGGACAGCCATGAAACTCAAGATCACCACAGTCGGCAACTCCGCCGGCGTCATCCTTCCGAAGGCACTGCTCGCCCACCTACGCGTTGAAAAGGGCGACGAGCTGTACGCGCTGGAAACGCCCGACGGCATCCGCCTCACGGCGTACGATCCGACGCTGGCCCGGCAAATGGAAGTCGCCGAGCAGGTCATGCGCAAGGACCGCAATGTTCTGCACAAGCTGGCCGTCAACTGATGCTCATCGTCTGGATCGAAAAATCCCTGGCACTGGCGATTCACGACCGCCAGATTGCCGAGCACGGCGGCACGAGCGGCGTGCGCGATGACAAATTGCTGGAGTCGGCGCTGGCACGCCCGCAGCAGCTCTACGCCTACGGCGACCCGCCGCCCGACCTCGCCGATCTCGCGGCCAGCCTTGCGTTCGGCCTCGCGCGCAACCACGCATTCGTCGACGGCAACAAACGCACGGCGCACGTTTGTTATCGCACTTTCCTGGCTCTGAACACCGTGGAGTTCACGGCGAACGACGAAGACAAATATGTCATGATGATCGCCCTCGCCGAGGGCAAGCTGAGCGAGCGCGAGTTCGCGGCCTGGCTGCGCCGGCACATCGCACGCGCGCCGCGCAGTCAGGTCAACGAAAAGCCGCCGCGCTACCGTCACGCCCGCACACGCGTCGGCTGAGCGCTTTCGGTTTGCGTGACGACGGGCACGGAGAGCAGCAATTCCAATCAGCCTCTCTGGCCCACGCGCGGGCCAGGCGCTCGCTGAAAGAACACCAAAATCGTCATTCCGGGGCCATCGCCAGCTTCATCGGCGATGGAACCCGGAATCCAGCTCTTGGCCCCGATGTACGAGAAGCTGGATTCCGGGTTCGGCCTGCGATGGAGCTGAAGGTCGCCCCGGAATGACCAGAAAAATGGTTGGTACCCGCATTTTGCAAGCGACTGATCAAACGATGCTTTTTGGGCTGTTTCTCGTAAGCCTCTCAACCCCGCGCGCGGGCCGGGCGCTCGCCGAGAAACAGCTCGGCGCACCGCCGGACCAGAGCATTTACCACGGATCTACACGGATGCACACGGATGAACAGCATTGGATCCGGGTCGATCCGCGTCTGACCGCTCTTGCTCCGTGGTCATCCGTGCAAATCCGTGGCAGGCATTGCCTTTGTTTCTTGTGAGGAGCCAGCAACCGCTGTGGGAGCGGCGGGTCGCCGCGACGAATGTGACGGACTGCGACAGCGACAGCTTGCGGCGATACCCGTCGCGGGCATCGCCCGCTCCCACACAAGGCATGGGCATGCCACAACCGCCGCGTAACCCGACAGAGCCATTATTGTAATTGCCGCACGGAGCGGTTCGACATTGACGCTCGCGAAGCGCGCTGACTAACATGCGATGACTTGGCCCGCGTAAACGAACGTGTCCACACAACTGGCAATCGTCGCCAAACCGCGTCAGCTCCCGGAAGGGTTTGTCGACGCGTTGCGGTCCCGCTTCGGCGAGCGCTGTTCCACGAAGCAGGCCGTGCGCGAGCAGCATGGCAAGGACGAATCGCCCTTCGCGGCGGTCCCTCCGGATGTCGTGGTGTTCGCCGAATCCGTGGAGGACGTGAGCTGGGTCGCCAGGCAATGCCACGCGCACGCGATCGCGCTGATCGCGCACGGCGTCGGCTCATCGATCGAGGGCCAACTGCTGGCGATCGAAGGCGGCGTCAGCCTGGACCTGTCGCGCATGAACAAGGTGCTGGCGGTCCAGCCCGAGGACGCGACCGTCACCGTGCAGGCGGGCGTCACGCGTGAGCAGCTCAACGACGAGCTCAAGTACACCGGCATGTTCTTTCCCATCGACCCCGGCGCCAATGCCAGCCTGGGCGGCATGGCTGCGACGCGTGCATCGGGAACCAACGCGGTGCTGTACCAGACGATGCGCGAGAACGTGGTCTCGTTGAAAGTGGTGCTCGCCAATGGTCGCGTGATCAGGACCGCGAGTCGGGCGCGCAAGTCATCGTCCGGCTACGACCTCACCCGGCTGTTCGTGGGCAGCGAAGGCACCCTCGGCGTCATCGTCGAAGTGACCGTGCGCATTTACCCGCGGCCGGCTGCGACGTCCGTCGCCATATGCAACTTTCCGGATCTTGCCGCGGCGGTGCAAAGCGTCGTCGACATCGCGCAGTCCGGCATCGCGGTGTCACGCGTCGAATTCATGGACGCGCATGCCGTGCGCGCGACCAATCAATACAGCCACCTTGCACTGCGCGAATCGCCGCTGCTGCTGTTCGAGTTCGTCGGCGCGACCCAGGCGGCGCTCACCGCGCAGGTCGACTCCGTAAAGACCATCACCGACAGCCACGGTGGACAGGACTTCGAATGGGCCGAAAAGCAGGAGGATCGCAACCGGCTCTGGGACGCTCGCCACAAGGCCTACTTCGCCGGGCTGCAGATTCGCCCCGGCTGCCGCGCCAGCACGACCGACGTGTGCGTGCCCATCTCGCGCCTGGCCGAGTGCGTCGAGGCGACTGCGGCCGATCTCGACAAGGCCAGCTTTCCGTACACCATCCTTGGACACGTCGGCGATGGCAACTTCCACGTGCTGATGGCGCTCGATCCCGACAGCGAGGCCGAGTGGGAAGAATCCGAAGCGGTCAATGCGCGCCTCGTGCACCGGGCGATCGACATGGATGGGACCTGCACCGGCGAACACGGCATCGGCCTGCACAAGATGCAGTTCATGCGCGACGAGCACGGCCAGGACGCACTCGACGTGATGGCCGCCATCAAACACGCGCTCGACAGCCGGAACATCCTGAACCCCGGGAAGATGTTGCCGTGAGGAGCCGTGCCGGGCGCACACCCAAAACCAGAACCCACGCCATGCCTCGCCAAGCCATCAACCCCGAAACCCTGTACGACAGCCGCCGCATCTACTCGCAGGCCATTCGTACCACCAGCAACACCGTCCTGCACTGCGCCGGGCAGATCGCCGTCGATCAGGACGGCAAGCTCGTCGGGCGCGGCGATGTCGTGGCACAGGCCCGGCAGGATCTTGCGAATGTCGGCAAGCTGCTCGCCGAAGCCGGCGCGACGCCCGCCGACGTCGCGCGGATCAGGATCTACGTCGTGAACCACAAGACCGAATTTCTGGAACCGATCAGCGCCGAGATCGCGAAATTCTTCGGCGACGTGCCGCTGCCGGCGAGCACATGGGTCGGGGTCGCCTCGCTCGCGCGGCCCGAATACCTGGTCGAGATCGAAGTCACGGCGGTCATGGATCGCTGAGCGCGGCGTCGCGCATCCGGCAATCCGGGGCATGAAAAATCAACACGTCGCCTCGGCGCCCGAACCAGGA
>JBOHYX010000023.1:0-14103 GCA_050738115.1 Rhodanobacteraceae bacterium | reverse complement strand
CTGGAACCTGAACCAGATCCAGGCCCTCGACAGCGCCGGCGCACGCGTGTTGTGGGACGTCTGGGGCCACCGGCTGCCGGATCAGCTCGACTGCCACGAGGACCACCGGCACTGGTTCAGATGGCTTTCCGACACCAGCTTTTCCGAACCACCGCGGCGAACACGGCTGGACGAGGCGCTCAAGGGCGCCGCCCACGGCGTGCGCAATTTCATCGCCGCGGTCGGAGGCATCCTGTTGCTGATCGGCCAGTTGATGGTGGACGTCGCTTATTGCGTTCGCCATCCGCGCGAGATTCCGTGGAAGGAAATCGCGGCAACGGTTTACCACACCGGGGCCTCGTCCATGCTGCTGCTGGGGCTGGTCGGCTTCGCGATCGGCGTCGTGATGGCCATCCAGCTCGCCATGACGCTGCGGCAGTTCGGCGCGCCGACGATGATCATCCCGATGATGGGGCTCGCGGTGCTGCGCGAACTCGGGCCCGTGATCAGCGGGCTGATCCTCGCCGGCCGCTCGGGTTCGTCGATGACGGCGGGCATCGGCGCGATGCACCTCACCGGTGAATACGATGCGCTCCGGGCGTTCGGGTCACGGCCCAGCCTCAGGCTTGCGTTGCCGCGGGTGGTGGGCGCCCTCGTCAGCGTGCCGCTGCTGGTGGTGTGGACCGACATCACGGCCCTGCTCGGTGGCGCCGTGACCGCGCAATCCGACCTCGGCGTCAGCTTCAGGTTGTTCCTGGCGCAACTGCCGCAGCAGGTCCAGATCGTCAATTTCTGGATCGGCTTCATCAAGGGCGGGCTGTTCGGCCTCACGATCGCGCTCGTGGGCTGCTACTTCGGGATGAGCGCGTCGCCGGACACGGCGGGGCTTAGCCGCAACACCACCTTGTCGGTGGTGACCAGCCTGAGTCTGATCCTGGTGTTCGACGCGAGCTCGGGCGCGCTGCTCACCCACGTCGGGCTGGTGGGAGGGCCCTGATCCGTGGTCGACGATACCGGCGACGTGGTCATCGAGGTCAAGGATCTGCACAAGCGGCTCGGCGGCGCGCCGGTCCACCAGGGCCTCGACCTCGTGGTCAGGCGCGGTGAACTCATGACCGTGATCGGCACGTCCGGCGCGGGCAAGACGATCCTGCTCGACCAGATCATTGGGCTGCTGCCGCCGGACCGGGGCTCCATCCGGGTGCTCGGCAATGCAATCAACCAGCTCGAGCCCTGGGAAGCGCGCTTGCTGCGCCGGCGCTGGGGCGTGCTGTTCCAGCAGGCCGCCCTGTTCAGTGCGCTGAACGTGTACGACAACCTGGCGTTCCCGGTGCGCGAGCTGCGCAAGGACGGACTCGAGGTCGACGAGCGCATGCTGCGCGACAACATCGCGCTGAAGCTGCACATGGTCGGCCTCGCGCCCGGCGATGCGTGGAAGTATCCGCACGAGCTGTCCGGCGGCATGGCCAAGCGCGCGGCGCTGGCGCGCGCGCTGATGCTGGAGGCGGAACTGCTGTTCCTGGACGAACCGACCTCGGGGCTGGATCCGGCGGCCGCGTCCGAGTTCGACCGCCTGCTCGGCGAGCTGCACCAGGAGCTGCATTTGACGGCGGTGCTGATCACTCACGACACTTACAGCGTGGCGGCCCTGAGCGATCGCGTGGCGGTCCTCGCCGACGGCAAGGTGATCACGGTGGGCACGCTCAAGGAAGTAGCCGGTTTCGAACACCCGTTCATCGCGGACTTCTTCCACTCGCGGCGGGGCGACGACCGGCTGCGCGAGCTGCCGAATTACGAGACCCGTTGAGCATGGAGAGCCGCGCGCACGCGATCATCGCCGTCACGTTCCTGGTGGTGTTTTCGCTGGGCGCGGTGATCGTCTACTACTGGCTGGCCCACCAAAAGAACGAGCCGCTGACCTACGAGATCGTCACCAGCCAGTCGGTGGGCGGCCTCGCCGCGCAGTCGGAGGTCCTGTTCAAGGGCATTACGGTCGGGCACATCACCCGCATCGGGTTCGATCCCGCCAACCGCGCGCGCGTGATCGTCCGTATCGCACTTCAGCCCAGGACCTACGTGACCCACGCGACCTATGCCGAGACCACCATGCGCGGCCTCACCGGCGGCGACGTGCTGGAATTGAAACTCGGCAAGGGCAGCGATGCGCCGCTGAAAACGAGCGATGCACACCCGGCGCACATCCCGATGCGCCAGGGCGCGCTCGCGTCGCTGATGAGCGAAGCGCCGGAAATCATGCAAAGCCTCAAGGGCGTCATCGCCGATGCGCACAAGGTCCTAGACCAGGCCAACCGCGAGCACATTGCTGAATCCCTTGCGCAGATCGACACGGCGACCGCCCGGCTGGCCGCCGTCGAGGCGCAGTTGCCGCCGCTGCTGCAAGGCGTGCAGCACAGCGTCACCGAGAGCCACGCGCTCATCGCCAATACCAACCGGCTGGTGCGCACTGCGCAGAAGCCGGTCGAGAATGCCGCGCAACTGGAAGCGTCGATCGAGGCGCTGGTGCGCTCGAGCCGGCAACTGAGCGAGCGGCTGGATCGTCAGACGGTGCCCGGCTTCGACACGCTGAGCATCAGCCTCGAGCGCACCTCGCGCGAACTCGACCAGTTGCTGCGCGAGCTCAAGGCCAAGCCCCAGAGCCTGATCTTCGGACCGCCACGCCAACCGCCGGGTCCCGGCGAGCCCGGCTTCGATGGTCGCAAGCGGCAGGAGCAACACCCATGATCCGGATCGGAATCGCAACCTGCGCGTGCGTGCTGCTGCTTGCCGGCTGCGCGTCGGCCTCCCGGCAGGCGCCATTCCCGAAGCACTACGCGCTGGCCGCGCCGGCGCCGGCGGCAGCGCAGACTGCAGGCCAAGCGCCGCAACACCGCACGACGTTGCGCGTGGCGCGCCTCGTCGTGCCTGCCTGGCTGGAAGGCAATCGCCTGTATTACCGGCTCGCCTACCGCGGCGATGACCAGATCGCAGCCTACGCGGACTCCGACTGGGTGGCACCGCCGGCCGGCATGTTGGAGCGACTGATCCAGAACACGCTGGCCGGCGATGGCATGTGGCGCATCGTCGTCGGTCCCGGAAGTCCCGCGCAGACCGATTTCGGCCTGCACATCCGACTCGACGATTTCAGCCAGGTGTTCACGAATCCCGGACAGAGCCAGGGCGTGCTCGACGCGACCGCGACGCTGGTCGACAACCACAACGAGGCGGCCATGGCGCAACAGCGCTTCCACATCCAGGTCAATGCGCCGGGCGCCGACGCAGCCGGGGGCGTCAAGGCGCTGAACGATGCCAGCCGGCAATTCGTCGCACGCCTGCAACAATGGCTGGGAACCGTCCCACACGCAGCCCCCGCGCGTGGCCCGGCACCGCAGCCGCGCTAGCACGACCCGTCACGCCACGCTGCCAGCTCCAGGCACTCGCTGGTGACCCGAAAGCCTGGTCAGCGCCACGTCGCCGCGGGCGTTGCGCGCAGCGCGGTGATCTGGTATGCTGCACTGCAGCATGAGGCGTGCACCACGCGTCCATGTGTCCGCGATGCTGCAGCTCCGTTCGCGCACCGCATCCTTCGTTTACGCTGCCGCCCAATCGCGGCGCATCATTTGGCAACATACGGATCTCCGGCGCCGGTTGACTACGGGCGCTTGCCCGCGAGACGCCGTGCCTGCGCCACGCACCGGCAGCCCCGCGCGGGCGTCGGGAACTCCCCGCGCATGCGCGGCACCGATTATGCATTGAACCCTGTGCCCCGCGCCGCCATCGCCCGACCGCAGCCGCGCGCCGCAATGCGTCCCGCGCACCGACCTGTCTGATCCATCGATTGATTCTTGAGGTAACGAAGCTCCATGAAACTCGCCTTTCTCGCGTCACTCCTCGCCTTCACCCTGCTGACCGGCACCGTCGCGTCAGCCAACGCGGCGCCACTTCCCGCCGGGACCACCGCCGTGCCGCTTGCCGTCGTCACCAACGATCGCGATTCCAGCGTGAGCCGGCTCGGTCTGATGGTGAACGACGCGGCCGGCGTCAGCGGCATCTACCTGGAAACCAGCGCCAACGCCAACAGCAACCCCGACCAAGCGAAGGGGCAGATATACCCGCTGGCTGACATCGAATCCGGCGACGGCGTGGTGCTGGGCCAGGGACAAGGTGTTAAGGCGGTATTCCTGCGCGGGACCATTGCCTCGGCGCAGGGGCAGGGCTCGCTCACGATCCGCTATCTCACGAATGGCATCTTCCGGCACTGGTCCGAGTGCAAAGTCAGCCTCAAGCGGGTCGGCCCGCACGACTGGCAGCTGATCAATGCCTACGATGGCCGACCCATCGACCAGATCAAGGTCGAAACCTGGGCGCTTGGCATTTCGACGCTCGAGAACGTCTGCCCCGTCACACAGGGCTGATCGTTGAACCGACGCCGCGGGTAGTCGCCAACGGCGCCGCGTGCCGCGACACCCGCTCGGTGGTTCCGCTGGAGCGCGCGGGAGCGCGCCGCCAGCCGCGAGCCTCGCTGCGTGCGCACCCGAACACCGATCGCCGGACAACCATTCCCGTGGCCCGGCTCAGAACGGTATGTCGTCGTCCTCGAAGCCGGCGTCCTGTGGTGGCGGTTCGGCCGCATGGGATCCGCCACCCGACGGCGCGCCGGCCGGGCGCCCCTGCTGCGGGCGCTGCCGATAACCACCGCCCTCGCCGCGCGGTTCGCCGTCGCCCGGGCCGCCCAGCATCTGCATGTTGTTGGCGATGATGTCGGTGCTCCAGCGCTCGACGCCCTCCTTGTCGGTGTACTTGCTGCTCCGGATCGAGCCCTCGATATACACCTGCCGGCCCTTCTTCAGGTACTCGCCCGCGATTTCGGCCAGCTTCCCGAAGAACTTCACCCGATGCCATTCGGTGCGGTCCTGCCGCTCGCCGGTCTGTTTGTCCTTCCAGCTTTCCGAGGTGGCGAGGCTGACCGTGCACATCGCGGTGCCGGACGCGCTGTAGCGGGTGTCCGGGTCCGCACCCAGATTGCCAATCAGGATGACCTTGTTGACGCCACGTGCCATGTTTGCGAATCCTCGAATGCGAATCCCGAAACCCGAGGATGCTACCAGTACACCGTAATGTATGCCGGCGCGTGCCCACACCAGGCGTAGGCGCCTGCCGGCAATTTGCTGCAACGCACTACAATCGGAAATTTGCAGCACAAAGGGCCCCCATGCGCAGCCCCCATCCCGTCCCGGCCGCCGAACCGGGCAACGCATTCGTCGTCGCGCGCGATCTCGCCGCGCCGGACATGCAGCGGGTCGACGGCATGATCCGCCAGCGCCTGCACTCGGACGTGGTGCTGATCAACGCGATCGCCGAGCACATCGTGGGCGGCGGCGGCAAGCGGCTGCGCCCCACGCTGCACGTGCTCGCTGCGCGGGCGGCGGGTTTTACCGGCGACGCCCACATCGAACTGGCCGCGGTGATCGAGTTCATCCACACGGCTACCCTGCTGCACGACGACGTCGTCGACGATTCCGAACTGCGGCGCGGCCGCAAGACCGCGAACGCCGCGTGGGGCAACGCAGCCAGCGTGCTGGTGGGTGATTTCCTGTATTCGCGCGCGTTCCAGATGATGGTGGAGCTCAACCGCATGCGGGTGATGCAGATCCTCGCTGACACCACCAATTCCATCGCCGAGGGCGAAGTCCTGCAACTCCTCAACATCGGCAAGGCCGAAACGAGCGAAGCGGCGTACATGCAGGTGATCGAGCGCAAGACCGCGGTGCTGTTCGCGGCGGCGACCCAATTGGGCGGCGTGCTGGCGGGCCTCCCGGACGCCCAGTGCCTTGCCTTGCGCCGCTACGGCATGCAGCTCGGCGCGGCGTTCCAGATCGCCGACGATCTGCTCGACTATGTTTCCGACACGAACACGCTCGGCAAGAACGTCGGCAGCGACCTCGCCGAGGGCAAGCCCACGCTGCCATTGATCTACGCGATCGAACGCTCGACGCCCATGCAGGCCGAGCTGCTGCGCAACGCGATCACCAGCAAGCGCATGGCCGCGCTGGACGTGATCCTCGCGGCGATCCGCGACTCGGGCGCGCTGGAGCGCACACGACTGCGCGCACAATCGCACGCCGAGGCGGCGCACGCCGCGCTGGCGGGGCTGCCCGCTTCGGAATACCGCGATGCACTCGAAGGCCTGGCCGAGTACGCGGTGAACCGCAGCAGTTGAACCCGCTCACCGATACGGCGTCATCGAATACGGCCGATCCTTGGGCGCCGTCGCCCACGACTTGTTCGGCCGCGCCTGCATCGTGAAGTGCAAGGTGCCACCGTCGGTGATTTCTGCATAGGTCAGGTAATCGCGGCCCAGCGATTTCCCGTTCAGCGTCACCGAGCCGACGTAGGGGTGATCCTTGCCCAGGCCGTCGGTCGTGATCGTGAAGGTCTTGCCATTCGGCAGGTGCAACACCGCGCGGCGCACAAACGGTCGGCCGATCACGTACTGGTTGCTGGCCGGCGCGACCGGATAGAAACCCAGCGCTCGGCACGACGCGCGTCGAAGTCCCAACCCTTGCCATCCGCGTCGAGATTGGCGATGGCGTTGGCCTCGCTCACCGTCGAAACCGCGATCTTCACCAGCAGCGGTTTCGCGAGCTTGCCGAATTCGAACACGGCTTCGAGCTGCTTGCCCGCGATCGCGTCGTTGCCGGTCGGGTTGGGCGCGGGTCCCGCAAATCCCTTGTAGGGAATGTCGATCTCGCGGTTCCGCAATGCGTGCGCCGTCATCGGCTGCGAGAAGCGGATCGCGAAATAGAGCTGCCGTCCCGGCGCCCAGCCGCGTGTTTCGCGGTAGCCGGTCACGGTGCCGTCGGCGCGCACCCGCAGCCGCGCCCATAGCACCTTGCCCGGGTAGTCGTAGATGCTCGGGCGAAGATCCAGCAGCACGTGCGCGTCCTGCCCTTTCGGAAACGTGTAGCGATGCCAACCGACGCGCAGGCCGGCGGTCAATTCCGCTCGTATGCCACTGGTCGCCAGCGTGACGGCGTAGTAACCCGGCTGCGCGACTTCGGTCTCGTGGCTGAATTCGGAGCGGTAGCCGCTGCCCGGTTTGCCCGGATCACCCGGATCCCACTCGACCGTGCCGGTGCCCGGCATCAGCAGCACGTCGCCGAGGTCGGAATGGCCGCTGCCGGAAAAATGCGTTTCGGAAAATCCGAGGATGCTGCGGTCGCCGTATTGATAGCCCGCCGCCCAGTCGTAGGCGTGCTTGAAACCCGGCATCGCGGTATCCGGGCTCAACTGGATCATGCCGAATGGCACGGTCGCGCCGGGAAAGCTGTGCCCGCCGCCGCCGGTGCCGATCATCGGATCCGCCTGCGACCATGCGTGCGTGCCGGGCGCATCGGTGCCGTTGTGCGCAGCCGCCGCGAGCGGCAGCGTCACCAACAGCGCGAAAGCACATGAAACCGGAATCGCGAACCAACGTCCGGGATGGGGGACGACCGCCTCGATTTCTGAGCCATGAAGCGGACGCACGCTAACAGAACACGCCTCGCCCGACCCCGCGGGTTGAGCTCCTCTCCCCCAGGGAGAGCGGAGATCAGCGGCTCCTATACCGCGAGCGACAAGACTTGAGCTAGGTCTTGGCGGCAAACGCCTCCGCCAGCCACGCGTGCATCATCGCGAACGCGCGTCGGGCGACCGGCGCGTCATAGACGCATCCCGGCGGCGAATCCTGCCAAGGCTCGGCAAAGCAGTGCACGGCGCCGCCGAACGCCACGAACTGCCACGGCGCCGGGTTCTGCTGCATGTCCTTCATGAAGGCAGGCGCGCCCTGCATGGTGCCGCGATCGTCGGCACCGTTCATCGCGAGCACCCACGCGTGGATGTGTTTCGCGAGCGCGGGATCGTCGGTGCCGAGCCCGCCGTGGAAACTGACCACGGCGGCGACGTCACTGCCACTCCGCGCAAGGTCGAGCACCGAGGTGCCGCCGAAGCAGAATCCGATCGCCGCCAGTTTCGATGCGTCGATCGGCGCGGCGTGCTTCGTCGCCAGGGTCTTCAGCTCGGCGAACGCCGCGGCGACGCGCGCGCGCAGCAGCGCGCGGTCGGCGAGCAAGGGTTTGACCGCCGCCTGCGCTTCATCGCCGTTCGTGGGGCGCACGTCCTGGCCGTACATGTCGCCCACGAAGATCACGTAATCGCGGCCGGCGATCTGTTTGGCGAAATCGACATTCCTCGCGTTGACGCCCAGCCAGTCCGGGATCATCAGCAGGCCCGGCCGCGGTGTCTTTACCGCATCGTCCCAGACCAGCACACCCTGCTTCGCCTTGCCGTCCACCTGGTAGGCCACGGTATCGGTCCGCATCGCGGCGTGCGCCGCCCCGAACGCAACCAGGCCCAGCAACATCACGATGAGTCTGCGCATCTCGCCCTCCGGTCGACCCATGCGGGTTCCCCCTGCACGGGGACGAGAAAGGCTACCCGATGCCTGCCGCGTGTGCAGCCAGGCGGCGCTTGAACGGACGGATTGCATCCACGGCGTACATACCGAGCCCACGCAGCGCGATCCAGGGCGGCGCATTCCACGCGAACATCCGCTCGATCGTGTCGAACGCGCGCGCATCCAGGGCGCCGGCCGAGCGCCGCCGCCGCGCGTAGCGCCTGAGCACGTGTGCTGCCGCGAAATCGGCGCCGGCATCACGCGCCGCGCCCAGCACGGCCGCGAGTTCGGCGACGTCGCGCAGTCCCAGGTTCGCGCCCTGTCCCGCCAGCGGATGCACCGCGTGCGCCGCATCGCCGAGCAGCGCGCAGCGCCCCGAGGTGAAGGCCTTGGCGATCTGCAGGCGCAGCGGAAACGATGCACGCGGCGTGGTCGCCGCGATCGGGCCCAGCCGGAAATCCGACGCGATACCGGCAGCTTCGCAAAATGCCACGTCATCCAGCGCCAGCACTTCGCGCGCGCGCGCTTCCGGCAACGACCACACGATCGAACTGCGCCCGTCGGCGAGCGGCAGCAGCGCGATCGGCCCTTCATGCGTGAAGCGTTGCCACGCCGTTTGCCGATGCGGGCGTTCCGTCGCGACGTGCGCCACCACCGCGCGCTGGCGATAGTCGCGGCCACGCACGCCGATGCCCGCCTGCTCGCGCAGCCGCGAGCCGGCACCATCGGCGATCACGACGATCGACGCGGCAAGCATTTCGCCATTGCCAAGTTCGAGCACCACGCGATCGGCGCGCTGCTCGAGCGAGACAACCTGCGCCGGCGCCACGCGCCGCACGCCGGCGCCATCCAGCGCGCCCCACAGCGTCGACGCGATCAATTTGTTTTCGACGATCCAGCCGAGCTGCCCCCGCCCTTCGCGCGCGGCGTCAAACGCGAGCTGCGCGCCCGAGGCGCCATCCCACACGCGCATCGCGCGATACGGCGACACGCGCGCGGACTCGATGCGCCGCCACACGTCCAGTTCGGCCAGCAGCCGCGCCGACGACGGCGCCAACGCGATCACGCGCAGGTCCTCGGGCTCGCTGGCGAGCCACGGAGCGGGTTCGTGCGCCTCCACCAGCGCGACCGCAAAGCCGCGACGCGCGAGCGCCAGCGCACACGCCGCACCCACCATTCCGCCGCCTGCGACGACGATGTCGAGACTGGGGCGGCGCGTGTTCATGGTCCGGCGTCCAGCGTGGTCGCAGGCGGGCGGCCGCGAAACCCCATTCCGCGCCGCTCGATGCGGCGCCGCAGCACCGGTACGCCATCCAACGCCAGCAGTGCGAGCGAACGCACCGGCGCCAGCGCCGGCTGCGCAAGACACACCAGCGCGATCAATCCGTGACTGAAGGCGACCACGCCGTCGCGGTCGGGCGCCCGACGCACGGCGTATTCGCGCAGCAGGCCGGGCGCACCGGGATCGTCGGCGCGCGCCACCAGTTCGGCCAGCGTCATGGCGTCACGCAGGCCCAGGTTGAATCCCTGCGCGCCGATCGGATGCACTGTCTGCGCCGCGTTGCCGACGATCACCGCACGCGGCGCAGTCAGGCCATCCGCTAGCACCCGCCGGATGCGGTGCGCAAAGCGCTTGCCCGGCCGCGACAGCGCGTCGAGCTTCCAGCCGAAGCGGCGCTGCGCGAGGGCGAGGAACGCGTCATCGTCCATGCCCATGACCGCGTCATGGCGATCGGCCGCGACGGTCAGCACCAACCCGCGCCGCTGGTTCGGCAGCGGCAACAGGGCGACGGGCCCCTCGTCGGTGAAACGTTCGAAGGCGACGTCCGGAAGGTCGCGTCCGCAGCTCACGGTCGCCACGATCAGGCTCTGCCGGTAATCATGCATCTGCGCCGCGATGCCGACCTGCGCGCGCACCAGCGAATCGCTGCCGTCGGCGCCCACGACCAGGCGCGCATCGATCTCGTGGATCTCGTTCCCGACACGAACCCGCGCTTGCCAACCTGACTGGACGCCCGCCCCCTCGCCGTCCACGCGCTGTGCGCTTGTCTCCCTCTCCCCGGCGGGGAGAGGGCCAGGGTGAGGGGGATGATCGTGATCGTCCGAACCCGAAACGGACCGCAACACTTCGAGTTTTGCCGGCGCAAGCCGCTGCACATGCGTGCACATTGCAACCCGCTGCTGCAGCGCCGCCGCAAGCCGGCTTCCGGGTACCACGCGTCCCAAGGCGTCGACGCCGGCGTCTTCGGCCGACATCCGCACCCGGCCGAACTCGCCGGCGCGACTGATCTCGAGCCGGCGGATCGTGCCCGCGAGCTGATCGACCAAGGGCCACACGTCCAGCGCCGTGAGCGCATTGATCGAAGCGCGCGCCAACACCAGGTTGCGATCGTCATCGCCGGATGCAGTCGCCGTGCGCGGCGGCGCAGCTTCGACGAGCACCGCGTCGCGACCGGCCGCGTCGAGCGCGAGCGCCAGGCTCGTGCCGACCAAGCCACCGCCCACGATCAGGATGTCGGTGCGTCGATTCACCCATCGATGATAGCCGGTTGATGGCGATCATCCCGCGCGAAACGCGGTTTGCGGTAAGCTTGTTGGAGTCGCAACGAGGATGGATTCCATGTCGCAACCCGCCCGCTCCCCGCAATCGAACCTTGTTTCTCCCGGCACGCTGGTGCTGTGCGGCATGGTCGCGTTCACCATCGTCTATCGGCTGCTGGTGCACTACGCGGCGGGCGCGATGCCGTACAACTTCACGCCGGTCGAGGCGATGGCGCTCTTCGGCGGCGCGTACTTCGCCAACCGCGGGCTCGCGATCACGATTCCGCTGATCGCGATGGCCTGCGCCGACGTGGTAATCGCGTTCTCGCTGCCGGCCGCGCAAATGGCGGACTGGCTGCTGGTGGTGCCGGTGATCTACGGCTGCGTCGCGCTGACCGCGATCGCCGGCTTCTCGCTGCGCGGTCGCGTGCGCGTGTGGAACACCGCCCTCGCGGCGGTCGGCAGCGCGACCGGTTTCTATCTCGTCACCAATTTCTTCACGTGGGCCACCACCTTCATGTACCCGCACACGCTGGCCGGACTCGGCGCCTGCTACGTCGCGGGCTGGCCGTTCTATCAGTACGGCACGCTGCCGGGTACGCTCGTGTGGACGGCCGTGCTGTTCGGCGGGTTTGCGCTGCTGGGGCGCCGCTGGACCGTGCTGCGCGTCACCACCGCGCACTGACGGGCCGGCGTGGGCAACCGTGTCACCAGGGTCTACACGCGGACCGGGGATGATGGAACCACCGGCCTCGGCGACGGATCGCGCACGCCCAAGGACTCGGCGCGCGTCGAAGCATACGGCACCGTCGACGAACTGAATTCCGCGATCGGCGTGTTGCTCGCCTGCGAAGGCGTGCCCGATGACGTGCGCGAATTGCTGGTCCGCGTCCAGCACGCGCTGTTCGACCTCGGTGGGGAACTCTGCATTCCCGGGATGGAAATGATCCGTGACGAGGACGTCATCGGGCTCGAACAGCCGCTCGATCATTACAACGCCGACCTGCCGCGGCTCAAGGAATTCATCCTGCCGGGCGGCGGGATGGCCGCGGCGCAATGCCACGTCGCGCGCACCGTGTGCCGGCGCGCCGAGCGCCGCGTGGTGACGCTGGCGCGGACCGAAACGGTGCGCCCGCAGGTCGTGCATTACCTCAACCGGCTGTCGGATCTCTTGTTCGTGCTGTGCCGGGTGCTCGCGCGCGCAAGCGGACACGGCGAAGTGTTGTGGCAACACGAAAAGCGTCCGCGACCGACGTAGGGCGGACAACGCCCGCCGACCGCGCCAACGGTGCCGGACAGTGTCCGCCCTACCGGGTGGACGGCCGGCGCACCGGCGACTCCGCTAGCATCGGAATCACGATGCGCCTCTACACCCACCCTGCGTGCCTCGCGCACGACCCCGGTCCGGGCCACCCGGAGTCGGCCGCGCGCCTGCGTGCGGTTCTCGCGGCGCTGGACGATCCGCGCGTCGCCGCCGTCGAGCGGGTCGAGGCGCCGCGCGCGACGCGCGAGCAACTGGAACGCGTACACGACGCCGACTACGTCGACGACATCCTCGCGAGCGCGCCCGCCAGCGGCTACGCGCGGCTCGATCCCGACACGGTGATGTCCGCCGGATCCTTGGAAGCCGCGCTGCGCGCGGCCGGCGCCGCATGCGCAGCCGTCGACGACGTGTTGAGCGGAAACACCCAGCGCGCCTTCTGCGCGGTGCGCCCACCCGGGCACCACGCGACGCGCAACGAAGCGATGGGGTTCTGCCTGTTCAACAACATCGCCGTTGCCGCCGCGCACGCGCTGGCGACGAGCCGCGTCGAGCGCATCGCCATCGCCGACTTCGACGTTCACCACGGCAACGGCACCGAGGCCATCTTCCGGCACGATCCGCGTGTGCTGTACGCGTCGAGCCACCAGATGCCGCTGTACCCCGGCACCGGCACGCCAACCGAACACGGTGACGGCAACATCTTCAACGCGCCCCTGCAGCCCGGTGCCGGTTCCGTCGCGTTTCGCGCCGCGTGGGAAAAACGCCTGCTCCCCGAACTCGAGCTGGCGCGCCCGCAACTGGTGCTGATCTCCGCCGGCTTCGACGCCGACGCCCGCGACCCGTTGGCCGACCTGCGACTCGCCCCCGACGACTACGCGTGGATCACAAAGCGCCTCATCGAACTCGCCGATCGCGACGCCGAAGGTCACATCGTCTCCATGCTCGAAGGGGGTTACGACCTCGACGCGTTGCGCGAGGATGTTGCGGCGCATGTCGCCGCGTTGATGGTGTGACGCCCGCTACGGCGCTATACGGCGTTTCGTCCGCGGTATTGTGTACCGCCCCGGATACGCGTGATAACACCGGGGCAAGCTCACGGGGATCGAACGCGTGCACGCGCAAGCTGCTGATTTTGTTACGATATCCGCACGTTGACAGCGTACGGTCGTCCCGGCACGATCGCGTTACCGCGCCGGATCCGGGGCAGAATTGGCGTTAGGCGGCAAGTGGAGGTTCGCCTAGTGAAAGCATCCGTGTTCGTTGGCACAAGCCTTGATGGCTTTATCGCAAGGAGCAATGGGTACCTCGACTTCCTGCCAGAGGGTGGTGGCGAGCCGCATGGCTACGAGGAGTTCATTGCTACGGTCGATGCACTCGTCATTTGTCGCAACACGTTTGAGGCGGTCCTGCCCTTTGACACTTGGCCGTACGGCAATAAGCCGGTCTTTGTGCTCAGCACGCGTCCACTGCCCGGCCTTCCTTCGGGCGCGGTGGTAGAGCAAATGTCGGGGCCCCCCGCCGAAATTGTGTCGCAGCTTGCAACTCGCGGTATCCGACACATCTACGTCGACGGCGGTGTCACCATTCAGCAGTTTCTTCAGGCCGGGCTAATTCAGCGCCTCGTGATTACGCGCGTGCCAGTGCTCATCGGCACCGGGATCCCTCTCTTTGGCCCGCTACAACGAGACATCATTCTCAGGCACATAAACACTCGGCAGTACACTACTGGCCTCGTATGCAGCGAGTATGAGGTTGTCGCCTAATATCTCGTCCAACCGGACGCTCGCCTGCGGCTCGCGCCGATTAACTGAGCAACTGTCTTGTGATTCGACCTTCAAGCCGCGATCAATCCTTGATCGCGTAGCTCGTCGCGGCGCTTGGCATTGAC
>JBOHYX010000022.1:0-14146 GCA_050738115.1 Rhodanobacteraceae bacterium | reverse complement strand
ACCAACTCCGACGCCGAACAGGAACTGCGTCGCCTCAAGACCCAGGACGCGGTCACCGGGCTGACCAATCGCGGCCAGTTCCTGGAGCTCATCGACGAGGCCGTCGCCCGCGCGATCGGCGGCACCGTCGACCAGGCCCTGCTGCTGCTGGAACCCGACAACTACCGGCACGTGCTCGATACGGTCGGCATCGCCGGCGCCGACGACGTGCTGCGCGCGCTCGCCGGCACGATCAAGCAGCGCCTGCGGGCGAGCGACAACGCCGGCCGGATCGGCGACCACAGTTTCGGCATCCTGCTGTCCGGCTGTCCCCAGCCGGAAGTCCAGCAGATCGCCGAATCGTTGCGCAGCGGCATCGAAGCCGCGATCGTCGAAGCGGGCAGCCGCTCCACCAGCCTCACCATCAGCATCGGCGGCAGCCTGCTGGGCGAGCGCAACGCGAAATCGCAGGTGCTGCTGTCGCAGGCGGATGATGCCTTGCGCGCCGCCGCGGGCCAGGGCGGCAACCGCATCGACATCCACGATCCGACCGCGGCCGACAAGGCTGAGGCGGCGCGCGAGCAGCAGTGGCTGGGCATGATCGACGCCGCGCTCGCCGACGACGGCTTCGTCCTGTATTACCAGCCGATCATCAGCCTGCGTGGCGAGGAAGGCGAATTCTTCGAGGTCCTGCTCAGGATGCGCGGCCCGACCGAAGAGGTGCTGCCCGCGCTGTTCATGCCCATCGCCGACCGCCACGACCGCCTGCTCGCGATCGATCGCTGGGTCATCGAACACGCGGTCGCCGCGCTCGGCAAACGCACCAGGCAACCCCGCCGGACCACCCTGTTCATCAAGCTCTCCACGCGCACCCTGCACGATGAAACCCTCGCCGACTGGGTGGATGCGAAGATCGAGGCCGCCGGCATCGATCCTGCGCAGCTCGTGTTCGAAGTTCCCGAAGCCAAGGTGATGACGTGCCTGAGGCCGGCGCGCGACTTCGTCGAACGCTGGCGCAAGGGCGGCGGGGGTTTCGAGCTGGAGCAATTCGGTTCCGGCCTCAACTCGTTCCAGACGCTCAAGCACATCGACGCGGATTACCTGAAGCTCGACCGGGCGCTGACCAGCGATCTTGCGCGGCATTCCGAAAACGAACAGAAGGTGCGCGAGCTGTGTTCGCAGGCGCACGCTGCGGGCAAGCGCACGGTGGTCGAGTGGATCGAGGAAGCCGCCAACATGCCGACGCTGTTTTCCGCCGGCGTGCACTTTGCGCAAGGCAATTTCCTTGCCTCGCCGGCGCCTGAGATGCGGTATGTGAGCTAAGAGCCGGGGCTCGGGACTCGGGAATCGGAAGTCGGTTACGCGCTCCCTACTCCCTACTCCCTACTCCCCGCTCCCGATTCCCAAACCCACGCATTCACGGCACACTGGCCGCATGGCCACCGCCTCCCAGTCCCTCACCGTCAGCCCCAGGCTCGCGTTCGCGGCATCCGCATCGGATCGGGCGCGTACGGCATTCCGCCAGTTGCAGGACCGCTATGGCGACGCGTCCACCGAGGATGCCGACGTCGTCGTGGCATTGGGCGGCGACGGCTTCATGCTGCGCACGCTGCACGCCCAGCTTGGCCGCAACGTGCCGGTATACGGGATGAAGCTGGGCCGGGTCGGGTTCCTGATGAACCGCTACATGCCCGAAGCGCTGCCGGAACGCATCGCGGCGGCGCGTCCGGTGGTGCTGCATCCGCTGGAGATGCGCGTCACGCAACGCGACGGCGGTGAGATCACCGCACTCGCGTTCAACGAGATTTCGCTGTTGCGGCAGACCAACCAGGCCGCCCACATCGAGGTCGCGCTGAACGGCAAGGTGAAACTGGCGAACCTGATATGCGACGGGCTGCTGGTGGCGACACCTGCCGGTTCCACGGCCTACAACCTGTCCGCGCACGGGCCGATCCTGCCGCTCGATGCCAACGTGCTGGCACTGACGCCGATCAGCCCGTTCCGCCCACGCCGCTGGCGCGGCGCCCTGCTGCCCGCGGCCACGCACGTCGGGCTGCGCACGCTGGAACCGGGCCACCGCCCGGTCAGCGCGACGGCGGATTTCCACGAGGTGCGCGACGCGGTCGAAATCTCGATACGCGAAGCGCGCGAGCGCTCGATCACCTTGCTGTACGACCCGGAACTCAGCTTGGCGCAACGGATCCTCGACGAGCAATTCGAGCCGTGAACGGTTGAACCGCGGACCGTCCCTGCAACCGTCCGAATGCCCTGCGCGCACCGCTTTGACCATCTCGGGCATAAGCACCGCGATGGGGTCACCGGGCCTGACGCCCAGCACGGCGGGGCTCGGGTGACTCCGCTCAGGCTCAGGCCGCACAGTCCGCCGGGATCAATACTTTGCGGACGACGTGCAAAGGGATGAACGTCGCCTCGCCTACTGACCACGGCCGGATCGGGGGTGACGCTCGAGCAGCACCTGCAGTTCTGTCTTCGCTTCGGCATCGAGCTGCCACGCCGCGGCTGCTGCGTTCTGCTCGATCTGCGCGGGAGGGGTGGCCCCCGCGATGACGCTCGCGACCTCCGGATGCATCAACAGCCAGGCCAGCGCCAGCTCGATCAAGCTACAGCCGCGGGCCCCGCACCACGCCTGCAGTTCCTCGACGAGGTCCCAGTTGGCCGAGGTGAGAAACAGCGGGCCCAGCGCCCTCCTGCCCGTGCCAAAGCGCGAGCCATCCGGCGGTGCCTGATCGCGCCGGTACTTGCCGGTCAAGAGGCCGCTTCCCAGCGGAAAATACGGCACCATGCCGAGGCCGTGCGCGGCCAGCGCGCGCAGCAGCGCCCGTTCCGCACCTCGCTCGACCAGGCTGAACTCGTTCTGCGCGCAGATGAAATGATTCAGCCCCAGCTCGCGCGCGATCCATGTGGCATCGACGAGTTGCCACGCCGCGAGGTTGCACGCGCCGATGTACCGGACTTTACCGGCACGGATCAGGTCGTCCAACGCCCGCAGGGTCTCCTCCATCGGCGCCAGCGGGTCCGGCCAGTGAAGGTAGTACACATCGATCCAGTCGGTCCCGAGCCGCGCGAGGCTCGCGTCCACCGCTTGCAGGATGTACCGGCGCGACGCGTCGTAGCGATCGCCGTCCCGCATGATCGAGCCGAACTTGGTCGCGAGGATCACCTCCGGGCGGCGCGCACCAAGGCTCTTCCCGAGCAGCGTTTCCGAGCCACCACGATTACCGTACGTGTTGGCGGTGTCAAAGAAAATGATCCCGGCGTCGAGGGCCGCATCCACGACCGCCCGGGTCGCCGTCTCGTCCAGTATCCCGCCAAAATTGTTGCATCCGACCCCGAGTTCCGACACCTGCAGGCCCGACCGTCCCAACGTGCGTGTTCGCATTACCCCTTGCCTCGGTCAGAGCCACCGACCGTCGTTGCGAAGCCGTCCCGACAGTCGCAGACCGCGGTCGACGGGCCCGCCCCGCCAACCGACTCCGCGACTACGAACCTGGTCCGGACCCCGGCCCACCCGGGCGCGCACTGACGGCGTGGAACGCCGCCGCGGGACTCGCCGTGGTCAGCGTGCCGACGAGGCCCGGATCGGGAATTTTCTTTGCAGCCTCGATCCCGACCCTGCGGAGGATTTTCTTGTCCGCCTCGTTCGACAACCAGCGCGCGCCCGAAATGCCGACCAGGATTGCCCCGACCACCGCGGCCAGCGTGAACCGCGCCATCGGCAGTGGTGGACCCGGGTGCGAAAACAGCGAGGCGTCCGCGAACGGTCCGTACAGGCCCCACGACACCACTGCCGCGACGCCGCCGATGAAGGCATTGCCGAGCCAGCCGGGCTGCGCGATCCCACCCGTCCACCGCGGCCACGTGAATCCGTTGTCGGACATCAGCGCGTTGACGGTGCCGCCGACGCAACCGGCCACGAAGATCGCGGCAAGGAAAATCCAGATGGTCATCGACACGCTCCCGGCAGCCGCGGCGCGCATGCCCCGCACGAGTCGAGAGTGTAGCCAACCGCCGCGCCGGCATGGGCGTGCACGCGGTCGACCTGTTGTGCGTGCCACACCCGACTCAGGAGCGGTCGCCACGGCCACTGCCGGTGTGGCGGCCCGCCACTGATTTGTCAGCGAAGTACGGAATCGGGCTCTCCCGCAACATGCAGTGAAGCTGGATTCCGGGTTCCCGCGCCGATGAAGCTGGCGCTGGCCCCGGAATGACGATGAAACTTTTCCCACCGGAAGCCGCCCTCGTCGGTTGCCGTGTGGCGGGAGCCCACGGGCTCCCGCCACGGCATCAACCCGCCTGCGCCAGTTGTGCCAGCCGCCGCAGCGCTACCGATGCAATCGGGTAGTCGACGTCCACACCCCGGATCTCGTCCAGCATGCCGCGGGTGAACTGCAGCTGCGGATCGTCGCGTTCCAGCCACGCCGACACGGCGCCTTCGGCACTCTCGCGGCCGGGCGCGAACGCGAGGATCTGGTTTACCATCGCGCGCTGCTGGACCGCCAGCTCGTCGCGCAGCGCACCGCGCGCCTGCGCATGCCAGCGGCTCTCCACGGCAAGCTTTTCGATCTGCCCGCGCAGCCATTCGATGTCGAGCGCATCGCCGAGATCGAAGAACACGCGCGCGACGTACTCGACCGTCCGGCCCGAGTCGATCGAAGTTTCAATCACGTCCATCGCCACCTCGAGCACCCCGACCGCCGCGAGCTTGTGCCCGAGCCCGGCGGGGAAACCGAGGCCCTGCCACTTCTCGAGATCGGCGTCCCATTCCGAGCGGCCGGTTTCGCCCAGGGCATCCGGCAGCGCGGCATGCAGCGTGTCCATGCCCGGCTGGTAACGATCGACGAGATCGGTGATGCCCAGCACGGTGCCGGAGCGGTTGAGCAGCCAGCGCGACACGTGGCGCAGCAACGACCACTGCTTCATCAACGCGTCGATCTGCGCGGCTGCGCTGACCTTGCCGTCCAGTGCATCGATGCCCGACCACAGTTCGCGCGCGTGCAGGATCTGGCGCGCCGCGTTGTAGGCCTTCACCACCGCCGCCGCCGTCTGCCCGGTGTCTTCCTGGGTGCGCAGGACGAACGTCGCGCCCATCCGGTTGACGATGGAGTTGGTGACCGCCGTGGCGATGATTTCGCGCTTCAGGCGGTGCCGCTGCATGTGCGCGCCGTACTTCGCGTGCAGCGGCTCGGGGAAATAGCGCATCAGTTCGTGCGAGAGGAACGGATCCTCGGGCACGTCGGATTCGAGCAACTGCTGGTACAGCACGATCTTGGAATAGGACAGCAGCACCGCAAGCTCGGGGCGTGTCAGGCCCTGATGATGGGTGCGGCGTCCGGCCAGCTCGGCGTCCGTCGGCAGCGACTCGATCTGGCGATCGAGCTGGCCGCGCGCTTCCAGGGTGCGGATGAAATGCGCCTGCGAGCCGATGCGGCCCGGCGACATGTGTTCCATCAGGCTGAGCGCGACGTTCTGCCGGTAGTTGTCGCGCAGCACCAGGCCCGCCACCTCATCGGTCATCGAGTGCAGCAGCGCGTTGCGCGCCTCGACGTCCATCTCGCCACGCTGCACCGCGTCGTTCAGCAGGATCTTGATGTTGACTTCGTGGTCGGAGGTATCGACGCCCGCCGAGTTGTCGATGAAGTCGGTGTTGAGGATCACGCCGCCATGCGCGGCCTCGATCCGGCCCTTCTGGGTGAACCCGAGATTGCCACCCTCGCCCACGATCTTGCAGCGCAACTCGCCGCCATTGATGCGCAGTGCGTTGTTGGCGCGGTCGCCGACGTCGGCGTTCGTTTCCGACGCGGCCTTGACGTAGGTGCCGATGCCGCCGTTCCAGAGCAGGTCGACGGGCGCCCTGAGCACCGTGCTGATGAGATCCACGGGCGACAGCGCTTCGACGTCGTCGCCGATGCCGAGTGCCGCGCGCACCTCCGGGGTGATCACGACGGATTTGAGCGTGCGTGCGAACACGCCGCCGCCCTTGGAGATCTTCGACTTGTCGTAGTCGTCCCACGACGAGCGCGGCAGCTTGAACATGCGCTCGCGCTCGGCGAACGAGCTTGCCGCATCGGGATTCGGGTCGATGAACACGTGGCGGTGGTCGAATGCGGCGATGAGGCGGATGTGGCGGGAGCGCAACATGCCGTTGCCGAACACGTCGCCCGACATGTCGCCGATCCCGACGCAGGTGAAGTCCTCGGCCTGGCAATCGCGGCCCAGCGCTCGGAAGTGGCTTTTCACCGATTCCCAACCGCCGCGCGAGGTGATGCCCATGTCCTTGTGGTCGAACCCCGCGGATCCACCCGAGGCAAACGCATCGCCAAGCCAGTAACCGTGGGCGATGGAAATCCCGTTCGCGATGTCGGAAAACTTCGCGGTGCCCTTGTCGGCGGCAACCACGAGGTACGGATCATCGGCGTCGTGGCGCACCACGTCGGCCGGGTGCAGCACCTTGTTGGCGGAGGTGTCGATGTTGTCGGTGATGTCGAGCAGGCCGTTCATGAACAGCTTGTAGCAGGCGATTCCCTCGTTCTGCGTGGCGTCGCGGTCGCCGTCCGCGGGCGGCCGCTTGACGAAGAAGCCGCCCTTGGAGCCCACCGGCACGATCACGGTGTTCTTCACCATCTGCGCCTTCACGAGGCCGAGCACCTCGGTGCGGAAATCCTCGCGCCGGCCCGACCAGCGGATGCCGCCGCGCGCGACCGGACCGAAGCGCAGGTGCACGCCCTCGACCCGCGGGGCATACACCCAGATCTCGCGATACGGCACCGGCTTCGGGACATCCGGAACCTGGTGCGAGTCGAACTTGTAGGCGATGTACTCGGCGGGCTTGCCGTCGTGCAACTGGTAGTAATTGGTGCGCAGGGTGGCGCGGATCAGGTCCATGAATCCGCGCAGGATGCGGTCGTCGTCGAGGCTCGAGACGTCCGCCAGCAGCGTCTTGATCGCCTGCACGAGGCCGTCGACCTGCTCGTCCCGCGGCTTTTCCAGCAGCGCGGCGACGCGGGCCACGAAGTCCGGGTGCGCCTTCTTCACCGCGTCGGGCGTGAGCGTATAGAGTTCGCGGTGCAGGGCCGCGCGCGCGCGCTTGCGGCCCGCGGCGTCACCCGCTTCGCGCTGCGGATCGAACTTGGCCTCGAACAGTTCGATCAACAGCCCCGCGACCATCGGATAGCGGCCGAGCGTTTCCTCCATGTAGCTCTGCGAAAACGTGGTGCCGACCTGCTGCTGGTACTTGCAGTAGCCGCGCAGCATCGCGATCTGGCGCCAGTCGGCGCCGGCGCCCATCACCAGCGCGTTGAAGCGGTCGCCCTCGGCCTGGCCGTGCCAGATCGCGGCGAACGCCGCCTCGAAGCGCGCGTGCACGTCCTCGAGCTTGAACCGGAGCGGCGTCGCCGGCCGCACCACGAAATCCTGGATGCACGCCTTGATGCCGTCGTGCACCAGTGGATAGACCTGCTCCGTGTCGACCTTCAGTCCGCCGTTTTCCAGCAGCGGCAGCGCGTCCGACAGCGGGATGTCGCTGCCCGCGCGGAAAATCTTGAAGTGCAGTTGGCCCGGCGTACGGTACGAGTCGTGGAACGCGAGGCGCATGTCCTCGCCGGCCCCCGTCATCGCCGTGAGGATGCCGACGTCCTCGGCCGCGCGCGCGGCGGTCGCGTCCTCGATGTAGGCCGAAGTCAGCCTGCCGCCCCAGCGGTTGGCAAGTTGCGCGCCGCGCTCCTCGCCAAGCCCGCCCACCAGCGCGTCGCGCAGTTCGTCGTGCCAGTTGCGGACGATCGGCGCAAGCTTCGATTGCAGTTTTGCGAGGTCGACCTCCACGTGCTGGCCCGTGCGCGGCCGCACCACCACGTGCATGCGCGCCATGGGCGCATCGCCGACCTGCACCGTCGCGTCGACGTGGATGCCGTCGAGTTCCTCGCGCAGCATGTCCTTGACGCGTTCGCCCACGGTTGCGCTGTAATGGTCG
Source organism: Rhodanobacteraceae bacterium (assembly GCA_050738115.1). Lineage (GTDB taxonomy): Bacteria > Pseudomonadota > Gammaproteobacteria > Xanthomonadales > Rhodanobacteraceae > 66-474. The sequence continues at coordinate 6,180 of JBOHYX010000022.1, read as the reverse complement.
CGCGGCACGAACACCAGGCAGGAAAAGAAGCGGGCGTACGCATCGCGGCGTACGAACAGGCGCGCGCGCCGGTGTTCATTGACGTCGAACACCCCGGTGGCGAGTGCGTAGAGCTCATCGCTCGACGCCTGCAGCAGCTCGTCGCGCGGAAGCGTCTCCAGGATCGACCGGAACGCCTTGCCCGAGTGCGATTGCGGGCGCAGGCCCGAACGCCGTTCCGCGGATTCGAATTTCTTGCGTACCAGCGGCACATCCTGCGGCCGGCGCATGTACGAGATCGAGGTGTACAGCCCCATGAACCGCGATTCGCCGATCGGCTTGCCGGCGTCGTCGAAGCGCAGCACGCCGATGTAGTCCATGTAGCCGCGCCGATGCACGCGCGAACGCGCGTTGGTCTTGGTCAGGATGATCGCGTCCATCGAACCCGACTTCGGCAGGCGGCTCGCGACCAGGCTCTTGGTGGAGCGCGGTGCGGTGGCGAGGTCGGGATCGCGCAGGACGCCGAGTCCCGAGCCGGCGCGCGCCTTCAGCACCTCATCGCCGCGCTCGGCCACCACGTCGTACTCCCGGTAGCCCAGGAACGTGAAGTGATTGTCGGCGGCCCACTTGAGGAACGCCTGGCCCTCGGCGATTTCTTCCGGATCGAGGACCTTGTTGTTGCGTGCGAGTTCGTCCGCGATCGCAAGCATCCTGGTGCGCATGGCCTGCCAATCGGCAACCGCGGCACGCACGTCGGTGAGCGCAGCTTCAATCACCGCCTGCAGCTTGTCCAGGGTTGCCTGGTCCACCCGGTCGATCTCCGCGTGCATCACCGACTCGGCAGCACCCTGGTCGCCACAGGCGGCCACCGCCTGCAGCTTGCCGTGGGCGTCGCGGCGCATACCCATCACCGGGTGGAACAGCCGGTGCACGCGCAGTCCCTCCTCCGAAACCGCCATCTCGAGCGAATCGACAAGAAACGGCGCGTCGTCGGCAACAACCTCGACCACGGAATGCGCGCTGCGCCACCCATTGCTTTCAGGACCCGGATTGAACGCCCGCACCGCGGCACGGTCCGCCGGCCGCTCGCTGATCCAGCGAAACAGGTCCGAACACAGCGCGACCCAGCCATCACGGCCGCGACGGGCCAGCTCATCCGGCATCAGTTCGGCCAAAACCAGCCTCGTGAACGCCTCCGCCGTCGCGGCGTTCGCCGGGTCGACCAGGCCACGGACCTCGGCCGCCATGGTGGCCACCTGATCAACCCCCGCAGGGGCACGCGTTGCGTTCATGTCGTCTGGAACAGGCAGGACTAGGAACGCGTAGGATACCGCCGGCGCCCAAACGCCTCCAGCATCGACGGCGCGCGGTGCACCTGTTCCCCCGAACCCGCCGCGGCCGCGCGTATGATGTGCGCGGATTCGCAAGGCATGCCCGTCACCCATGAACGTGCGGTCTGGCCAACTTCCGACCACGGCTGGCGAAGGCGCCCGCGGTGCGCGCACGCCCGACCGCGTCGAGGCGAGGACTGGACTGCGCTGGCGGGTCGTGGTGATGGCGGTCATGGCACTGCTGCTGATCGTGCTGCTCGCGGCCGCGGTATTCCAGACGGCGCAGCGCTACCACAGCGAGCAACGTTGGACCGTGCACAGCTACCAGGTACGCCAACGGGTACTGCAGCTCGCCAACCACCTGCACGTGGCGGAAATGGATGCGCGCAGCTTTGGCCTGACCGGGCACGCCGGCCTATTCCGTCAATACTGGCGGGCGATCGACGCGGCGGAACAGGACGGCCACGACCTGGGTGCACTGGTGGCGCACAACCCGGGGCAGGTCGCTGCGGTGCACGAGTTGCTGGGTGCCATCACCGCACGCCGCCAGCAGTTGGAGAAGATCCTTTCGGATTACCGCCTGCAGAACGCAGCGACGGCGCAGGCGGACGTGATCGCCCTAGTGTCGCAACCGACGCGTCCCATCGAGGACATCGCCAACCGGATGCTGGCCCGCGAGGCGGCCCTGCTGCAACGGCGCGAGACGGCCACCGCGCGCAACGGCAGGGCCGTGGCCATCGCGGCCGCGCTCGCGCTCGGCGGCAGCATTGCGCTGCTGCTGGGCGCATTCGCCATCACGGGGCTCGAGCAGCACCGCCGCCTGCACAGCGAATGGGCACTGGCGAACAGCGCGCGCGAACTCGAACAGGCCCTGCGCGACGCCAACCGGTCCAGCGAGACCTTGCAGCGCCTGTCGGCGCTGACGGGCATGCTGCAGAACTGCCGCGACCTGGACGAAGCCATCGACGTCATCGAACACGCGCTCCCGGCCCTGTTGCCAGCCACGTCTGGAGCCCTGGCGCTCATCAGCGCCTCGCGCAACGTCGTCGAGGGGCGGATGCACTGGGGTGAGCACGGAGCGGGACCGGGCGATGCGGTGTTTGCACCCGATGAATGCTGGGCCTTGCGCCGCAGCCAGCCGCACCCGAGCACGGACGCGCAGGCGGCACCGGCGTGTCCGCACCTGGTGCACGCGGGCGTCGCCGCGCTCCACAGCCTGTGCGTGCCCCTGAACTCGCAAGGCCAGGTCCTGGGCGTGCTGAGTCTGTGCGCGGGCGCGCCGCTGGGAAGCGAGACGAGCCGGCTCGCCGCCACCGTCGCCGATCAGCTCGCACTGGCACTGGCCAACCTGCAGTTGCAGGCGAGCCTGCGCACCCAGTCGATCCGCGATCCGCTCACCAACCTGTTCAACCGGCGCTACCTCGAAGCCTCACTGCCGCGCGAACTGCTGCGCGCCGAACGCCGCGCGGGCGGCCTCTCGCTGCTGATGCTCGACCTCGATCATTTCAAGCACTACAACGACAGCCAGGGGCACGACGCCGGCGATGCCCTGCTGGGTGCATTCGGCACCCTGCTCGCACAGTCCTGCCGCGGCGAGGACATCGCCTGCCGCTATGGCGGCGAAGAATTCACCCTGGTCCTGACCGACGCGGACCACCCCCAGGCGCTGGAGCGCGCCGAGGCCATCCGCAAGGCCACCGCCAACGTGGTGGTGCATTACCGAGGCGGTGCATTGCCTCCAGCCACCGTGTCGATCGGGGTCGCGAGTTTTCCCGAACACGGCGCCGACGCCGAAGCATTGCTGCGCGCTGCGGACCAGGCGCTGTATCGGGCCAAGCACAAGGGGCGCAACATTGCCGCGTCCGGAGACGAATCCGATCCCGCAGCGGACGCATCCGCAGCGTCGCGTGCCGACGCATGAGTGAACTGGCCGCGGTATGCGGAATAATCGCCGTTCGCGGACGCGCTGAGGCAGGTTGATGACGAATACATCGTGGCGTGATGCCGGTGTGGTGCTGCTGGCACTCGCACTCGGGGCGTGCAGCCATTACGCGCCGCCAGTATCCTCGCCGCCCGAAGTGGGGGTGGTGACAGCGCATGCCATCGACATCCCCGTGACGCGTGACTACCCCGGCCGCCTCGCGGCCACACTGATCGCGCAAGTTCCTGCGCGGGTGACCGGCAACATCCTTAAGCGCGTCTACAAGGAGGGCACCGACGTCAAGGCGGGGCAGGTGCTGTTCCAGATCGATCCGGCGCCGCTGCTGGCCAGCCTGCGTCAGGCGCAGGGTCAGTTGGCGCAGGCCGTGGCCACCGCGCACGACGCCGAATTGAATGCGCAGCGCAGCAAAGCACTCGGCGCGAAGGGTCTGCTCGCCAAGCAGGCTATCGATGACGCAGTAGCCACCGCCGATGAAGACGAGGCTGCCGTCAAGGCCGCCAAGGCAAACGTCGAGAATGCCAAGATCAATCTCGGTTACGCCACCGTGACGACCCCGATCAGCGGGCGCGCCGGAATAGCGAACTACACGCAGGGCGCGCTGGTGCAACCCACCGACACCACCCCCCTGACCACGGTGCAGGTCATCGACCCGATCTACGCCAACTTCAGCGAACCAATGGCGGAAGTGGAACGGCTGCGCAAGGCGGAAAAAGCCGGAAATCTCAAGCTGGCGGCGCCCGACAAGGTGCAGGTGCAGATCGTGCTTCCCGATGGCAGCGTTTATCCGCACATGGGCGCGCTCGATTTCACCGACCTCGCGGTCGATCCCACCACCGGCGCCGTGGACCTGCGTGCGATCGTGCCGAACCCGGACGAAGCCCTGCTGCCCGGGATGTTCGTCAAGATCCGCCTCACGCTGGCCACGTTGCACGACGCGTTCCTGCTGCCGCAAAGCGCGATCCAGCGTGACAACGACGGAGCCTACGTGTACGTGGTCGGTGCGGATGACAAGATCGTCGAGAAGCGGATCGACCTCGGCGAGCAGCACGGTCCGGACTGGGTCGTCCAGGGCGGCCTCGCCGCAGGTGCGCGGGTCGTGGTCTCCGGCATCCAGAAGGCGCAGGCGGGCGAGAAGGTGAAGCCGGTTGCGTACAGGGCGTCGGCCAGCGCCGCGCCGGCTGCCACTTCCACAGGCTGATCCGGCGCCATGCCGCAGTTCTTCATCGACCGACCGGTTTTCGCGTGGGTGCTCGCGATCCTGATCACGCTCGGCGGCACGATCGCCATCCTCAACCTGCCCATCGAGGCCTACCCGGAAATCGCGCCGCCCAGCGTGCAGATAAACGCCACCTACCCCGGCGCAAACGCACAGGTGGTGCAAAGCACGGTTACCCAAGTCATCGAACAGAACCTCTCGGGCATCGACAACCTGCTGTATTTCACGTCGTCGTCCAACTCGAACGGTTCCGCCAATGTCACGCTGTACTTCAAGGCCGGCACCGACCTGGATACGGCCGCCGTGCAGACCCAGAACGCCGTTTCGACAGCCGAGCCGACGCTGCCGGCAGAAGTCAATGCATTGGGCGTAACGATACGCAAGTCCAACGCCGGCTCGCTGATGGGCATTTCGCTGCAGGACACGACCGGTCATCTCGATCCCGCCGCGCTGAACAACGTCATCGCAGCCCAATTGGTCGATCCGATCTCGCGCCTCAATGGCGTCGGCAGCATCAACCAGTTCGGCGCCCCGTACGCAATGCGGATATGGCTGAACCCCCTGAAACTGGAAGGCTACGGACTGACCGCGACGGACGTGCTGACCGCGGTGCAAGCCCAGAACGTGATGTTCGCGACGGGATCTGTGGGCGCACAACCATCAACCCCGTGCCAAGGCATAACCGCAACGGTGTCCGCGGAATCGAGTTTCGCGACCCCACAGCAGTTCCGCAACATCATCCTGCGCACCAATCCAGATGGCACCACCGTGACTTTGGGCGACGTCGCTCGGGTCGCACTTGGCTCCGACAACTACAACAGCTTCTCGCGCCTTAACGGCCAGCCGGTTGCCTCGTTCAGCATCTCCCTGGTTCCCGGTGCGAACGCGTTGGCGGTCGCCAACGAGGTCCAGGCAAAGATGAAGGAACTGGCGAAGAACCTGCCGCCCGGCGTCATCTGGAGCATTCCGTTCGAAAGCTACACCTTCGTCAAGGTATCGATCGACGAGGTGGTGAAGACGCTGGGCGAGGCGATCGTACTGGTGTTCTTCGTGATGCTGTTGTTCCTGCAGAACCTGCGTGCCACCCTGATCCCGACGCTGGTTGTGCCGGTCGCGCTGACCGGTGCGTTCCTCGGCCTTTACGTGTTCGGGTTCTCGATCAACGTGCTCAGCCTGTTCGGCCTGGTACTCGCGATCGGCATCGTGGTGGACGACGCGATCGTGGTGGTCGAAAACGTCGAGCGCATCATGCGCGAGGAAGGCCTCCCCCCCAAGGAAGCCACCCGCAAGGGCATGACCCAGATCACCGGCGCGATCGTCGCGGTGACGACCGTGCTGGCCTCGGTGTTCGTGCCGGCCGCGCTGATGCCGGGCAGCGTCGGCGCGATCTACCGCCAGTTCTCGGTCACCATCGCGGTGTCGATGCTGCTGTCGGCATTGATGGCGCTGACGTTTACTCCGGCGCTGTGCGGGAGCATCCTCAGGCCCGAACACGAGCACGCCAACCGTTTCCTGCGCGCCTTCAACAACGGCTACGAAAGCCTGGCGCACCATTATCTCGGGCGACTCGGCAACGCGGTGCGGCACACACCGCGCTGGATGGCGGGTTACGCCCTCGCGATCGTGGTCGCGGTACTGCTGCTGGCGCACCTGCCTTCGAGTTTCGTGCCCGAGGAGGACCAGGGCGAAGTGCTGGCCACGATCCAATTGCC
>JBOHYX010000021.1:0-14249 GCA_050738115.1 Rhodanobacteraceae bacterium | reverse complement strand
CACGATCCACTGCGGGGCCGGATTCTCGTGCCAGTCGCCGGTCCAGCCGACCGGCAGCACGCTGAAGATCGCCTGGCGCGGCGCACCCTGTTGCACCGTGTTCCACTGCGGTGCCGCGCCACCCATGCTTTGGCGCTCGAAACCCGTCAGTGTGCGGCGTTCCTGATGGCTGACGCCATCGGCGTCGGTCCACACGCGCCAATAATCCAACGTCGGTGGAGCATCGTCCTTTTTCATGGCGTTTCTTGCGTAGCGCGGACATCGTCCGCGTCGATCAATCACTCCCGCGTAGTGCAGGCATTGCCCGCCCTACGGTCGGGTCTTTCCATCCGGGACAGTCGAAGGCGACGCGGTCCCGGCCGGCGTGTAGACCGGCGTGGACGAAACCAGGTTGTGCCCGAAATCGGCGGCGGGCGCCAGTTGCGTCGCGAACACGATCAGCAGCAATCCGCCGACCAGTCCGAAGTTCTTGAGGAAATCCCAGAAGTGGCTGCGCGCGACGCTGTTGCCGGATTTCCAGAAATCCGTGAACTTCCAGAACGGGTGGTACAGGATCGCCGTCACCACGCAGAACAGCGCCAGGATCAGCGCTGAAATCCGGTCGTGCCAGCCGATCACGATCAGGAACGGCGTGACGCCTTCCACGATGATCGCAGCGACGAGCAGCGGCGCGCCGCTCCACTTCGGCAGGAACGAGGAATCCGCCTGCCCGATCGCGTCCTTCCAGAACACGATCTTGTCAAGCGCGCTGAACGGAAACAGCACCACCAGGCACACGCGGATCACGATGGGAATGAGATAGAGATTCAGCCACATGGCAGTGTCGTTCCTTCGCGTGGAATGTAGGAGCCGGCCCCGCCGGCGACCGGCCGCGATGTTCATGGATGCTCCGGTCGCGCGCAGGCGCGCTCCTACATCGAAACGGGAGTCACTTCATCCGCTCCGCGATCCGGTCCGCGACGCGCAGCGCGTTCGCGATGATGGTCAGCGTCGGGTTCACCGCGCCGATCGAGGGAAAGAAACTCGCGTCGACCACGTACAGGTTGTCGAGTTCGTGGGCCTTGCAGTCGAGGTCGAGCACGGAGGTTTTCGGATCCGTGCCGAAACGCGCGGTGCCGGCCTGGTGCGCGGTGCCGCCGATCGGAATCGCGTGGCCGAGATAGCGCGTGCGTTCCAGCATGCGCGGGTGCGCGCCCATCGGCTCCAGCAGCGACTCGAGCTTGGCGCGCAGGTGCGCGTGCGCTTCCATGTTGTTGTCGGTCTGCTCGACGACGATGCGGTCGCCGTCGTAACGGATGCGGTTTTCCGACCACGGCAAATCCTCGCTGGACAGCCAGAAATCCAGCGAGTGCTGCGCCAGATATTCGAACGGCGTGTCCGGCAGCCATTCCAGCCACGCCGGCAGCGCCTCGCCGCGGATCGTGTCTGGATGGGATTTTCCGCACATCTGGATCAGGCCGAGCGGATGCGGCCAGTCCTTGGCGCCGAAGTAGAAATCACTGACGGCAAGCGTCTTCTGGAAGATCGTGTCGTTCGGTTCCTTCGTCACCGCCATCAGCACCGACTGGTTGTGGCGAATGTAGTTGCGCCCGAGCTGGTCGGAACCGTTGGCGAGTCCATGCGGGTGCTTGTCGTTGCCCGAGCGCAGCAGCAGCAGCGCCGAGGACAACGCGCCGCACGCGACCACCACGACGTCGGCGGAGAACGTTTGCTTCATCTGGTCGTGTTCGACCCGGACCGCGGTCACGTTGCGGCCCGCGGCGTCGGTATCGAGGCGCGCCACGTAGGCGCGGGTCAGCAGGGTGACGTTGGGATGTGCGGCCAGCGTCGGATTGATGCAGATGACCTCGGCATCGGCCTTGCCGTTCGTCGGACTCGGGTAGCCGTCGAAGTAGCCATTGCGGATGAAGGGACTGGAACGCGTCGTGCGGCCGTCCACTTCGTCCCACAGGATGCCGAGCGGCATGTGGAACGGGTGCAGTCCAGCGCGCGTGAAGGTTTCGGACAGTTGCTGCAGGCGTGGCTCGTGCGCGACCGGCGGGTACGCGTACGGCCCGCTCCGGGGTGGCTCGGTGGGGTCTTCGCCGGCCGCGCCGCGGACGTGGAAGAGTTTCTCGGCTTCGTCGTACCAGGGCGCGAACACGTCGTATTTCAGCGGCCATTCGGGTGAGAAGCCGCCGGCGTGCTGGATCGTTTCGAAATCGCGTTGGCGCAGGCGGAACAGCGCCGCGCCGTACATCTTGGAATTGCCGCCGACGAAATAATGCAGCCCGGGATGGAACGCCTGGCCGGTCTTGTCGTACCAAGTCTCGTCGGCCTGGTAGAAATTGTCGATGAAGACCTTGCGGGGATTCCAGTTGTCAGGCGAGCGTTCCAGCCAATCGCCCCGCTCGAGGATCAGGATCTGCTTCCCGGTCCGCGCCAGCCGTTGCGCCAGCGCGGCGCCGCCGGGTCCCGAGCCGATCACGATGAGGTCGTAGTGATTGCCGGGCATTCCTGCGCCCTTCGTGCGGCTGCCAAGCGCCAACGTTTACACGATCGAGTGTGGAATCCGCGTCAACGCCGTGCGCGTGCGGAGCATTTGGACGCGCGCTGTCGTGCGGCTATACTCCCGGCGATGTGTATGCATCCGCGGGGGCCCGGGGATGCGACTATCCCGATGGGAGCGCGCCCGTGGCAGTGCACTTCAGTCCAGCCGACCGTACCTACATGCGGCACTTTTTCATCGGGATTGCGGTGCTGGGTCTCGCCACGGTGATCGAAATCGTCATCGCGACGTTCGTATTCGCCTCGCTGCCGAAGAACACCGATCCGCAGGCGGTGCAGCAGGCGAGCGAGCGCATCGCGCCGGTCGCCGCCGTCTATTCGGGCAGCAGCGGGCGTGCCGCGATGAAGAAGGCGAACGCCAGCGGAGCGGGCGCGGCACCCGCCAGCGCCGCGGCGGCCGCCGCGCCGAGCGGGCCGTACAGTTACGACGCGGCCAAGGGCAAATCGCTGTTCGACGGTACCTGTGCGGCCTGTCACCAGGCGACCGGCGAGGGCGTCGCTGGCGCATTTCCGCCGCTCAAGGGCAACCCGGCCGTCAACGACGCAGACCCGAAATCGCAGATCGAAACCATCCTGTTCGGACGACACGGCACCGTGATCCAGGGCCATACGTATCCTGGCGCGATGCCACCGTTCGGAAGCCAGTTCAGCGATCTCCAGGTTGCCGACATTGCCAATTACGAGAGATCTTCGTGGGGCAATCACGGCAAACAGGTCAACCCGAAGGACGTGGCGGCGATTCGTGCCAGCGGCAAATAGCCAAGTCCTGTAGCCCGGATGGAGCGAAGCGCAATCCGGGACCGCTCTGCGAGCGCTTCCCGGATTTCGCCGCGGTGCGGCTGCATCCGGGCTACCCGGACGCGGCGGTTCAGTGCGGTAGCCCGGATGGAGCGAAGCGCAATCCGGGACAGCTCTGCGAGCGCTTCCCGGATTTCGCCGCGGTGCGGCTGCATCCGGGCGGCCCGGACGCGGCGGTTCAGCCGGCGATATAGCGCTGCAGGTGGTCGATCTCGGCCGCCTGGTCGTCGATCACGGCTTTGACCAGGTCGCCAATCGACACGATGCCGGCGAGCCGCCCGTCCTCGATCACCGGCAGATGGCGCACCCGCAGCTCGGTGCACAGCCGCATGCATTCATCGACCGTGGTCGTGGGCGACACCGTGGTCGGCGCGGGCGACATGATGTCCGACACCGGGGTTTCCCTCGACGAGTGGCCTTTCAGGATCACCTTGCGTGCATAGTCGCGCTCGGTGACGATGCCGGCCAGCGCACCGCCGCGCAACACCACCAGGGCCCCCACCCCACGCTCCGCCATCAGGCGGATCGCGTCCAGCACCGGCGCTTCCGGGGCGATGCTGTAAACGTCGCTGCCCTTGCCTTCGAGCAGATGCTTGACCTGTCGCATGCGGCTTTCTCCGATCGCGGGCGGTCACCCGATTCTAGCGGCCGCGGCCCGTCGATGCGGGCGTCGCCGCGGCCGCTCGTTCCGCTTCTACTTTGCATCCCTCCGTGCGGGCCAGACACGCGCAAAAAACACGAAATGCATGCTTCTGGTCCCCGGTCCCCGGTCCCCGGTCCCGCTACAGGGCAGCGGGGGTTGGCGAGGCCGCGTGCCGATTGAGTGGATGGCTGCTCGAAAGTGACGTGAATCAGGCCGCAAAATCCGGCGCGGCGCCGCCGATCCAGGTGTCGATCGGTTGCGCCTTCGCGTACAGGAAGCCCTGTACGTGCCGGCAGCCGAGTTTCCGCAACAGGTCGCGCTGCAGGGTGGTTTCCACGCCTTCGGCGATCACCTGGATGGACAGCGTTTCGGCCATCGCGAGGATCGCCCGGATCACGGCATCGCTGCCGCCTTCGGCGCCGTCGGTGAGGTTGGCGACGAATGAACGGTCGATCTTGAGGGTCTGCAGCGGGTACTGGTGCATGTATGACAGCGAGGAATACCCGGTGCCGAAATCGTCCAGCGAAATGCTGATGCCCGCGCCGCGGAAGGCGTGCAGGACGCGCTTGACCGCGGGCGTGTTTTCCAGCAGCGCGTGCTCGGTCATCTCCACGCGCACGCGCGACGCCGGCACCGCGTACTCGGCCAGCAGATCCAGCAGGCGCTGCTCGAAACGGGGATTGCTGAAATGGCGCGCGGACAGGTTGATGGCCACGAAGGCGTCGTTGTTTCCGGCGAGCGCGTTGGCATCGCGAAACACCTGCGTGAAAATCTGCCAGTCGATGGTTTCCGACGTGCCGGTGTCCTCGGCCACGTTGAGGAACTCGCCGGGCAGCAGGATGCCGCGCCGCGGGTGGCGCCAGCGCATCAGCGCCTCGTAGCCCACGATCTTGCCGGTTTCGAGGTCGACGACCGGCTGGTAATACGGCACGAACTCGTTGCGCGTCAGCGCGCGCCGCAGGTCGTTTTCGATCTCCAGCAGCGACACCGCCTGCCTGCGCAGCTCGTCGTCGAACACCGCGCAACGGTGGCGGCCGTCGGCCTTGGCGCGATACATGGCCGAATCGGCGTCGCGCAGCAGTTCGTCGGGGTCCTTGTAGTGCGGTGCCGCCAGCGCGACGCCCACCGAGGCCGAGGTGAACAGCTCCTTGGCGGCCAGCCGGAACGGCGCATTCAGCGCATCGATGATGCGCTCGGCGATCCCGCAGGCGCGGGCCGCGTCGTCCACACCCTCGAGGAACACGCTGAACTCGTCGCCGCCGAGGCGCGCCACCACGTCGTCGGCCTTGAGGCACGCGCGGATGCGATTGCCGGCCTGCAGCAACAGCGCGTCGCCGACGAGGTGGCCGACCGAGTCGTTGATGACCTTGAAGCGATCGAGGTCCATGAACAGCACCGCGAAGCCGTTTTCCGGATTGCCGTGGTACCGGGCCAGCGCATGCTCCAGGCGCAGCATCATGAAGGTGCGGTTGGGCAGGCCGGTCAGCGAGTCGTGCAGCGTTTCGTACTTGAGGCGCGCTTCGATGCGTTCGCGCTCGGTGATCTGGGCGCGCAGGTCGCGGTTGGCCAGCGCCAGCTCGCGGGTGCGTTCCTCGACGCGGTTTTCGAGCTGCGCGTAGGCGCCACGCAGCGACTCCGCGGCGCGGACCCGCTCCAGCGCGTTGGCGATGTGCCAGGACACGAAGGTCAGCAGCTCCTGGTCGCGCGCGGTGTAATTTTGCTCGGCTGAGTAGCTTTGCACCGCGAGTGCGCCCACCGTGGTTTCGCCGCACACCAGTGGAACGCCCAGCCAGCAGATCGCGTCGGAGCCATGTTGCAGCAGGTCTCCGGATGCCCGCAGCCGGGCGATGGCGGCTGCGTCCGCGAGCAGCGCCGTGCCCTTGTGCATCACGTATTCGGTCAGGCCGTTACCCGGCTTGCGCGGTTCGCGCCCGCGATCACGCTCGTCGACCGAATAGGAGAACGTCAGTTCGCCGCCGTCCTCGGACAGCAACGCGATGTAGAAATTGCGCGCATACAGCAGGTCGCCGACCACGCCGTGCACGGCGGCGTAGAAATCGTCGATGCTGCCGGTGCTGCTCGCCAGTTGCGCGATCCGGAACAGCGCCGCCTGCAGACGTTCGCCGCGCTGGCGCTCCAGCACTTCCTGCTTGAGGACCTGGTTGGCCTCGCTGAGCGCCGCGGTGCGTTCCTCGACGCGGCGCTCGAGCTCGGCGTGCGCCAGGCGCCGCTCCAGCGCGGTCTGGATGTGCTGCGCGACATAGATCAGCAGCGTCTTGTCGTCATCGTCGTAGCGACGGGATTCGTCGTAGCTTTGCACCACCACGCAGCCCACGACCTCGTCGCCGTGCAGCAGCGGCACGCCGAGCCAGTCCTTGCAGACCGCTCCGGAACTGTGGAAGGGTCCATCGACCTGCCGGCTCATCGCGTCCAGCGACCCCATCAGCGGCTTGCCGTCGTGGATCACGTACCAAGTGGGCCCCCGCGCGATCTCGGCCATGGGCCACAGCGGTCCGTTCGCGACCTCGGGCACGAGTTTGCCGGGGGTCGCGAACGCCGGCACCGGATCGATGCTGTCGGCGAAATACGGAAACCACACGCCGTCGTGTGCGGCGTCGTAAAAGGTGATGTAGAAGTTTTCCGCGTACATCAGCGAGCCGACGATCGCGTGCAGCGCCCGGAACATCGGGGTCAAGTCGGATCCGGCGGTGCTGGCCTGGTCGGCGATCGCGTAGAGCGCACGCTGGAGCCGCTCGGATCGACCGAGCTGGTCGACCGACTGGGCAAGCCTGGTGCGCTGGTTGAGCGCGCCGATGCGCGCCTCGATCAACTCGACGGCGGTTTCGAGCACCGCGCGGCACTCGCGGTCGGAAGGGGCCGCGACACGGAGCACTTCGTGCTCGGAAAGCCTGATCTGCAGGCGGTGCACGGAGTCCGCGTTGGCCGGGCCGGTGGAATCGCCGGCGCGCCGTTGCACCACCGCGTCCGGTACCAGTTCGTGAAGCAGCGCATCCGCGGCCGCCGCGACCGCGTCCAGGTCGGTCGCGAGCCACAGGTTTTCGCTGGCCTGCAGCAACGCCGTCGGCGTGAGCATCGACGGTTCATCCGGCAAGGTTGCCGACATCTCCCCAGCGTTGACCGCCATGTCGTCCCATCCCCTGTTTGTTGGCGCGTTGCGATCGCTCACCTCGGCCTTGGCGGATGCGCCTCCAGCACATAGCGCACACCGCCCAATTGGCGCATCTGGCGCTCGATCCAAGCGGCGCGACGCAGGACGTACGCCGACGGGCGATCCGTGTGCCAGCCGCGCGGGTCCGGCAGTACCGCCGCGAGCAGCGCGGCCTGGTGCGTCGTGAGCCGCGACGCCGGCTCGCGCCAGTAAGCCTGCGCGGCCGCTTCCACGCCGTAGATGCCGTTGCCGAGTTCGGCGATGTTGGCGTACACCTCGAGGATCCGGCGCTTGGGCCAGGTCACGTCGATCAGCACCGTGAACCAGGCCTCGAGGCCCTTGCGGAAGAAGCCGCCGCCGCTCCACAGGAACAGGTTGCGCGCGGTCTGCTGCGTGATGGTGCTGGCGCCCCTGAGGCGCCCGCCGGCGTCGGCGACATCGATCGCCGACCGGATCGAGGCGATGTCGAAGCCGTGGTTGAAGGGAAACGTCTGGTCCTCGCCCGCGACCATCGCGAGCGGTGCCACCGGCGCGATCCGGTCGAACGGTACCCATCGGTACCGGATCTTGAAAGCGCGGTTGCCGCGCCACGCCTCGGTCGCCTTGCGTTCCAGCATGTAGGCGCTGGTGATCGGGTGTACGAAGCGCAGGATCAGCACCGGCAGCCAGGTCACCACGATGAAGGCGACCACCACCCAGAATGCCCGACGCAGCCAGCGCCGCGCCCGCGATAATTTTTCCCTCGTCATTCCGGGGCCGCCCGCGCTGTTCGCGGGCGGAACCCGACTGCGTTGGCAGGACTGCCAACGCGAACGCCGCAGGCGGCCCGAAGGGCGAGCGCCATGGATGGCGCGAGTAAATCCAGCTTTCCGATCCCACGCCCGCTCATGCCGATGTTTCGGGCGCGGTGCTGCCGATCAGCATTTCGGCCGGCTGGGCCTTCGCGTAGTAGAAGCCCTGGGCGAATTGGCAGCCCAGCTCGATCAGGTGCTCCCGTTGCGCGGGGGTTTCGACGCCTTCGGCGATCACCTGCATCGACAACAGGTCCGCCATCGCGAGGATGGTGCGGATGACCGCGTCGCTGCCGCCCTCGGTGTCGCTGGACAGCCCGGCAATGAACGACTGGTCGATCTTCAGCGCGTGGACGGGATACTGGTGCAGGTAGGACAGCGACGAGTAGCCGGTGCCGAAATCGTCGAGCGACACGCGCACGCCGGCCTCGCACAACGCCTGCAGGATGCGCTTGGCCTCCGGCGGATTGTCGAGCATCGCGCGTTCGGTCACCTCGACCCGGATGCGCGCGGCCGCCACCCCGTGGCGGGCGATGAGCTCTAGCAACCGCCGGTCGAGGTCGGGATTGCGGAAATGGCGGGCGGACAGGTTGATGCCGACGAATTCCGCGCCGTCGCGGGTGAGCGCATTGGTCCGTTCGAACACCTGCTCGAAGATCTGCCAGTCGATGGTTTCCGACAGGCCAGTGTCTTCCGCGACGCTGAGGAACGCGTTCGGCAGCAGCACGCCGCGTTGCGGATGCCGCCAGCGCATCAGTGCCTCGTAGCCGATCGTGGCGCCGCTCCGGATGTAGACGATCGGCTGGTAGAACGGCACGAATTCCTCGCGCGTCAGGCCGCGCCGCAGATCGTTCTCGGTTTCGAGCAGGGCGTCCGCCTGCCGGCGCAGGCCTTCGTCGAACAGCGCATAACGGTGTCGGCCGTCGGCCTTGGCGCGGTACATCGCGGCGTCCGCGTCGCGCAGCAGTTCCTCGGGATGCTTGTAGTGCGCGTCCATCACCGCGATGCCGATCGACGTCGAGGTGAACAGCTCCCGCGCGGCCAGCCGGAACGGCGCATTGAGCTCGTCGATGATGCGCTTGGCGATGACGCACGCGCGTTCCGCGTCGGCGATGCCTTCCAGCAGCACGCCGAATTCGTCGCCGCCGAGGCGCGCGACGACGTCCTCGGACTTGACGCAGGCGCGGATCCGGCTGCCGGCCTGGAACAAAAGATCATCGCCGATCAGGTGCCCGACCGAATCGTTGATGACCTTGAAGCGGTCGAGGTCCATGAACAGTACCGCGAAGCCCTTCCCGGGATCCGCGTGGAAACGTTCCAGCGCAACTTCCAGCCGCTGCATCAACAGGCCGCGGTTGGGCAGGCCGGTCAGCGAGTCGTGCAACGTTTCGTATTTGAGGCGTGCCTCGATGCGCTCGCGCTCGGCGATCTGCGCGCGCAGGTCGCGGTTGGCCAACGCCAGCGCGCGGGTGCGCTCGCCGACCCGCTGTTCGAGGTTGGAATACGCGCGCCGGAGCGACTCGGTGCCGCGCACCCGTTCCAGCGCGTTGGCGATGTGGTATGAAACGAAGGTCAAGAGGTCCTGGTCACGCGCGGTGTAGCGGTGCTCCGGCGAGTAGCTCTGCACTGCCAGTGCGCCGGCCGTGCGCTCGCCACACACCAACGGCACGCCCAGCCAACACACGGACTCGGCACCGGACTGGGTCAGGTCGCCGGTGGCGCGCAGGCGCTCGATTTCGGGTTCGTTGGCGAGCAGCGCGGTACCGTGCCGCAACACGTACTCGGTCAGGCCGTTGGCGAGCTTGCGTGGCCGGCGTCCGCGGTCGCACTCGTCGACGGAGTAGGGAAACGTGAGCTCGCTGCCGTCCTCGGACAGCAGCGCGATGTAGAAATTGCGCGCGTACAGCAGGCCGCCGACCACGCGGTGCACCGCGGCGTAGAAGCCCTCGATGCTGTCGGTGGTGCTGGCCAGTTCCGCGATGCGGAACAACGCCGCCTGCAGGCGTTCGCCGCGCTGGCGCTCGAGCACCTGCTGCTGCAGCACCCGGTTGGCCTCGCGCAGCGCTTCGGTGCGTTCGTGGACGCGGTGCTCCAGCTCGGCGCGCGCGAGGCGCCGCTCCAGCGCCGTCTGGATGTGCTGGGCCACGTAGGTCAGCAGCGCCTTGTCCTGGTCGTCGTAGTGGTGCGCGTCGTCGTAGCTTTGCACCACCACGCAGCCCGCGATCTCGCCGCCATGCAGCAGCGGCACGCCCAGCCAGTCGACGCAGTCGGCGCCGGTCGAGTGGAATTGGCCATCGACCTGCTGCGCGAGCGACGCGAGCGATCCCATCAGGGGCTTGCCCTTGCGGACGACGTACCACGTCGGTCCGTGCTCGATCTCCGTCATCGGCATGCTGCCGGCGGGCAGCGGGGGTGCGGGGTCGACGCTGTCGGAGTAGTACGGAAACCGCACGCTGTCCTGGCTGGCGTCGTACAGCGCGATGTAGAAGTTTTCCGCGTACATCAACGTGCCGACGATCGAGTGCAGGGCGCGGAACATCGGCGTGGGATTGGCGTCCACCGCGCTGGCCTGGTCGGCGATCGTGTACAGTGCGCGCTGCAGCCGTTCCGCGCGCTCGAGCTGCTTGACGGAATCGCGCAGCAGCGTCTGGTGCAGCAGCGCCCGGGTCCGCGCGCCGATCATCTCGACCACGCCGTCCAGCAGCGCGCGCAGTTCGTCGTTGCCGTGATACGCCACAACGCGCAGTGTGGTCGCGTTGTCGAGCGCGACGTCAGCGACGTAGTGGCCGGCCTCGGACGGTGCGTCATTTGCGTCGGACCCGCGGCGCTCGAGATGCGCCCCAGGCGCCAGCCTCGCCAGCAGGGTTTCGGCGGCGGCGGTCACGCCATCGAGATCCGACGCCGCCCACAGCGCACCGATGGCGTGGCACAGGGTGGCTGCGGTGAGCGGCTGGTTCGCCGTGGCCGCCAGCTGGTGAACGTCGCCTGGCATGTATGGTCCAACCCCCGGGATCGGGTGGGAGTTTAGCCCGTTGTTGGTTCGATACGCATCCTGCGTGCCAGCCGGACGCGATCCGGAAACCGGCGTAGGGCGAGCATTGCCCGCCGGTTTGCCGCCGAACCGGCGGGCGATGCCCACCCTACGGGTTGGTGCACTCGGTAGTTCACGAATTGTTAGCAAAATGTAATGTCGTGGCGTACAATTGATTCCAAAGATGGCTGATTTTGCCGTTGCGCCAGTCGTTTTCGGAACACACACCTGCGGACTTCGTCATCGTGCGTCAATTGCTTGCCAGCGTAGTACTCGCCGGCTTGGGCCTCGCCCTGCCGCTGGGCGCGCTCGCGCAGGTGCTGCCGATGCCGGTGATCCCGCCTGTCAAGGCCGCGCATCCGGATCGCCACGCCGTGCCGGTGTGGGAGCACGACGGCAACACGGTTTCGGTGACAGCGGCCGGCAAGAGCGGCCCTGCGGTCCCCACGGGGACAGCGGCCGCGCTGGATGGGCATACCCGCTCTACCCGCGCCGGTGTGAAGCTCACGACCAAACCCGGCATCACCGCGCACGCGAGCGTCAACGAAATCCGCTGGACGTCGGTCGTGCCCGCCTGCGCGCCGGGTACCGCGGGGTGCCTCGGCATCGTGCCGGCGGAAGGCATCCAGAGCGGTGAACTGGGCGCCGGCTACACCGGGCACGGCGTCAAGCTCGACCTGTCGATCGGCCAGTCACAGGCCGATGCCGGCACCTTGAATGCGTCTTCGCGCGCGCTGCCGCTGCCGCGCGTCCTGCCGGCGAATGGCGGCGCCGACGTGGCCGCGCCGCTGTGGTTCCGCAACAGCACTTCGACCAGCCTCAACGCGCGTGGCCAGGTCAATCTGGCGCCGAACACCAGCGTCGACCTCGGGGCGAGCGTCGGCCACATCCGGTTTTTGCCGGGCATGGGCCTCGTGGGCGACGACGCACTCAACCAGACCACGCTCAGCCTCGGCATCCAGCACGGCGATGTGCGTGGTGCGATCGTCGGCCACATGCTTGAGCCGGACATGCCCGGTGCGGCGCTGGCCCAGACCCAGAGCTGGAGCGGCATCGACCTCGGCGTCAGCGTCCGCCTGCCGTGGCGCGGCGAGTTGAACTTCGGCGCGCAGAACGTCTGGAGTTCCGGACGCTCGCCGCTGCTGTTCGGCCCCGGCACCACCCCCGACCAGGGCCGTGTGCCGTACGTGCAGTATCACCAGGATCTGTAGCACTGCGCCGCGGCGTGAGTTCACTGGACCCGGTTCCCGGGTTCCGCCAGCCTGATGCACGCTCCCTGACCGGCCGCGATCGCCGTCCTGATTGCGCATGAAACGCAAAATCCGGCACATTGAAGAGCATCGGGAGCAATCCGGGGTGAAGCTGTCATGACCGTGATCCGTTACGCCGCCGCGTTGGAACCGCAGCGCGAAGGTGGTTTTACCGTGACTTTTCCCGATATCCCCGAAGCCGTCACCGAAGGCGACGACCGCGACGGCGCGCTGTTCAACGCCGCGGAAGCCCTGACGTTGGCGCTCGAACAGCGGCTGCAGGACGGCGAACCGCTGCCTGCGCCCACGCGCACAAGGGCGCGGCGTGGATCGAGGCCGCCGCGTCGGTACAGGTGGCCGCGCTGGTGCGGCAAGCCCGCGAAGGTCAAGGCAAGACCGTTGCCGACCTGCCCCGCGCACTGAACACGTCGTGGCCGTCGGCGCAGCGCCTCGAAACCCCTACGGCCAACCCTACGCTGCGCCAGTTGGAACGCGCAGCCGCCGCGCTCGGCAAACGCTTGGTGGTGGAATTGACCTGATTGGCTCTTCGGGAGCCTTGATCCGCCTGCGTGGCAGGCCTCTTCGGATGCGTCCCGCCCGAATTGCTGCGGAACCCGACCCGGCTCAACGGCCCGATGTGCTCGGGCGGCACCGAAAAGCTCGTCATTCCGGGGGCCGCGCCGGCTTCATGGCGTGGCAACCCGGAATCCAGTTTTTGCTTTTGCGTCTCCCCGATTGGAGAACTGGATAGCTCGCGCCATCCGCCATCCTCGCGACACGCTCGCCCCTGTTCGCCGGGGTGCGCGTCACCCGCGAAACGCCATTTCAACATGCCGCCCGTTGCGCCGTGTGACGCAACAGAGGTGTTACGCTGCCCGCGCGAACAGCAACCAGTTCAAGAACTGGCTCGCCGGTCGCGGCGCGACGTTCGTGCCGGGCAAGGGTGGCCACCGTTGGATTGAGTTGAACGGCGAGTATTCGGTGCTGCCGATGCACGCGCGGGAACCGAAGAAGGCGCTGATTCAAGGCATCAAAGAAGCGGCTGGGATTGAAGGTGTAAGCGTCATGGTCAAATTCGAGTATCCGGTCATGTTGGAGCCGGCAGAAGAAGGCGGTTTCGTGGTCACCATTCCGGACGTCCCGGAAGCGCATACGCAGGGCGACGACGAGCCCGAAGCGCTGCTGCGCGCGGTCGATGCGTTGGAAACCGCGTTGTCGTTCTACACCGATGCGGGCCAGGACCTGCCGCGTGCGAGCAAACCGAAACGCGGCCAGCACACGGTGCGACCGAGTGCGCAGGCGTGCCTGGCGCTATCGATCTACCAGACCATGCGCGATGAAGGCGTGCGCAAGAGCGAATTGGCCCGCCGTCTGGGCTGGTACATGCCCCAAGTGGACCGGGTGCTGGACCCGAACCACGCCTCCCGGCTGGATCAGGCGGAGGCCGCTCTGGCAGCACTGGGCCGCAGGCTCAGCGTCGAGATTGAAATGACCGGTCGGTAGACCTCACGAATTGCGCCGCTATCCACGTGCCGATGCTGCCTTCGTCACCATCGGCGTACTCGGATGTAACGACGTTGACGTTACGAACGTGGTAAAATCGCGCAACACGGGAGCCACACCATGCCAACCCATCACGCAACGCGAGAAC
This sequence comes from Rhodanobacteraceae bacterium, assembly GCA_050738115.1. GTDB lineage: Bacteria > Pseudomonadota > Gammaproteobacteria > Xanthomonadales > Rhodanobacteraceae > 66-474. The sequence continues at coordinate 369 of JBOHYX010000021.1, read as the reverse complement.
CGCTCAATCTCCGGATCAAGCCCGAGGACCGGGTCCTGATCGACCGCGCGGCCAAGCTGCGGGGGAAGAACCGTACGTCATTCGTACTTGATGCGGCGCGCACCGCCGCCGAAGAAGCGCTGCTCGATCAAACCGTTTTCGTGCTCGAGAAACGCGCCTATGACGCGTTTCTGGCCCGCCTGGATGCCCCGCCCATGCCGAACGAGCGGCTGAAGAAGACGATGCAGGCGGCCCCTCCCTGGGGCAAGGCGTGACTCTTGCCAGACCGGAACCGCTCGGTTCTCACCACGACACCGGGGGATTCCACTCTGGCGTAGACACGCTTGACGCATGGCTGAAACAACGTGCGCTGAGAAACCAGGTGAGCGG
>JBOHYX010000020.1:0-14879 GCA_050738115.1 Rhodanobacteraceae bacterium | reverse complement strand
TGGTGAACGTGCTCTCCACGCGCCTCACCGACGATTCCGACTGGTGGGACATGGTCACGCCACGCGGCACCGCCCGCCTGCGGATGCGCGCGGATGCCGACCACGGCATCCTCGACCACGATTTCGTCGATGCGCAGGCGAGCTGGATGGTACCCGCGCGGGTGATCCGCAACGGCGAAGGCGCGGAGTTCATGATCACCTTCTTCCAGCCACCCGGATTCACGGATGCCCTCTTCGACGAGCAAATCCAACTGGTCGACGCCGAGATGGCCAAACTCAAGGCCTTGCTGGAGGCAACGGCACCATGACCGACTTGGCCCGCCCCTTGTCTGCCGAAACGAGTGAACCAATCACCGGCATGGGCGAGTCCTCCTTGGAGTGTTTCTGACGATAGCGGACGCTCGCCTGAAGTACGCGTATGACCGGTTGGGGCCGGTTGCTGCCCGTCGCCAAGCCTCCAGCTTCGGCACCGATGGTCAACTGGACTGGAATCATCAGTTGCGGAACAGGCGCTGGTACTCGAATCGACGGACGGCCAACGTCGTGAGTTTCGCGGCGTCCGGGGGGGCGGCATTCACGACGACGATGGTTTCTTCTGGCACGATCACGGACGGCAGTTCGAGCAGTAGGCTCCTGCCTGACGCGTACCACGCGCTGCCGAACCTGGCCGCGACGATCGAGCCCGGTATGGCGTCCCCCCCGACCGCCAACCCGGTCACTTGGACGCGTTCGCGTTTTCTCCAGAGGTCGCGGGGCACCGTGATCCTGACCACGTAGCGATCGAACGGGATCGCGTCGCGGAGGTGCGCCGCAGTTTCCAGCACCGCCATGGCGACGGTTGGCGCGGCGTAGACGACGCGCTGGTTGATCTCGTTCCAGCGGCCCGGGTCCCGGGCCGCGCCCTTGCCGCTCGAGTCGTCCGCGGTGTACGCCAGCGTCGTTGCGCCGATCCTTCAGAGGTCCACGGCCGCGTCGGCGCTGGCGCCCGCTGTCAGAGGTACGCACCGCTTGCCATCGCGCCCACAACACGCCGGACCATCTGGCGACCGGTCGGGGTGTCCAGCAGTTCTTCGGGCCGGTGCCCGCCCAAGGCCGGCTGCGGAACCTTGATCCAGCCCGCGAACCATCGCGCGACGTCGAAATCGCGTTTGTCGTCGGGCAACAGGTCGCGCACCGACGTCAAAATGTCCTCGACGTCGGACACGGCGTAGCCATAGCTACCCTTGAGGGCGCCTCGCTCCGCCTTCTTCCTTTTGTAGGTGGCGAGCTTGATGCCGAGCACGTCGCTGAACTCGGACACTTCCATGCCCAGTTCGTGGCGGATGGCTTCAGCGCGTTCCACCGGTGTACCGGAGCGCTCCAGCGCGATACGCGCCATGAGGCGGCGTTCCGGGTGTTCGGGCCTGCGCTGTCCCTCACCAGCGCTACGCGCTCGGCCTACGGCCGCCTCTCCCCCAAACGGTATAGCTGTTTGAGGGAGAGGGTGTGGTGCAGCCTGTGAACCGTTTCACGGCAATTTAGCAGCCACACGCCATACTGCAGCCTCCGGCAGTCGTTCCCCGACCGGTTCCTGCCCCATGACACCGACTCCTTCCGACTCACGATCCGAAGCAACCCCGAAGGTCGTGGAGCTCGCATCGCGCGCGTCCGAAGACGGCAATGGCCACGTCGGCCGATTGTTGGTCGCGGTACGCGAAATGACGCTCAAGGCCACCGGCAACCTGGTGGCGGCGCTGCTCGACAACGTCGATGACACGCTGTTCGACCTTGCGGAAAAGGCCGAGAGCAACTCCAGCCAGACCGAGTACTTCGACGGCATGCGCGAGACGCGCAAAAAGCGTCCGCGCATCGAACGCCTGTTCGGTGAACGCGTCGCGCGCGGCTTCGCGGAGTTTGCCGCCGGCCGGCCCCTGCACGCGAACGAAACGCAAAAGGCATTCTCGGTCAGTGGCGAGTTGAGCCTGGTCGACGATCGCGAACTCGAGGAGTCGCTGGCGGTTTCCAGCATGGTCGCCAAGGCCGACGGCCGCCTGTCGGCGGCGCTGCTCGCACTCAACCAGCGCCTGTCGGTCCTGAGCGGCGGACGCACCACCACCAATGCGGGCAACCCGCTCGGGCCCAACGCGCTGGCCGGGTCGTTCCGCGAGGCGCTCGGCGAACTCACCGAGGTCAACATCCGCGTCAGGCTGATCATCCTCAAGATGTTCGAGCGCTACGTCCTCAACGCGCTCGACACCCTTTACCACAACGTCAACGTCAGGCTGGTACAGGCGGGCGTACTCCCGCAGCTCCAGCATCCGCGGATCATGCGGCGCCCCGGCGCCTCCCGCGCGACGGCCGGTACCGCGCCTGCTGCCGCCGCGTCCGGCAGCGTCCCGTTGTCCGACTACGCGGAAGCCAGCGGCGTCGACGACCTGCACAACGAGTTGATGCAGCAACTGACCGCCCTGCTTGCCGCGCGGCGCCAGGCCACGTATCCGGATGGCGGCAATTACGCGGCGGGCGGCGCCCCGGCGGCATCGCTCACGCCCGCCGAGCTGCTGGGTGCGCTGACCCTGCTGCAGGGCGACGCCGGCCCCCTCCCGACGCGGCCGGCGTCGATCAACACCACGTCCGCCGCCGAGATGGTGCAGCACCTGAAAGACGAGTTGATGGCGCAGATCAGGCGCATCTCGGGCGCGGCGCACGCGAACGTTTCCGGCAGCGATGAAGACACCATCGACCTCGTCGGGATGCTGTTCGAATACATCCTGCAGGACCACACCATTCCGGCGCCCATGCAGGTGCTGCTGGCGCGCATGCAGATTCCCTACCTGAAGGTCGCGATCCTCGACCGCCGCATGTTCGCGCATGCCTCGCACCCGGCGCGCCGGCTGCTCGACCAGTTGGCCGACGCCGCGAAAAGCTGGTCCGCCGAGTCCGACCACGACCACCGGCTGTTCGACAAGGTCAAGGGCGTGGTCGAGGACCTGTTGCACGATTTCGACGACGACGTCGGCGTGTTCGAGCGCAAGCTCGCCGAGTTCACCGAGTTCGTCGAGCAGAACCGCAAGCGCGCGGAGCTGGCCGAGACGCGCGCCACCGAAGCCGCGCGTGGCCGTGAGCGCCTGCAGGACGCGCGTCGCCGCGCGGCGCAGGAAATCCTGATCCGCATCAAGGATCGCAACCTGCCTGCGCTGGTCCGCGGCGTGCTGACCCGTCCGTGGGCCAACTACGTGGTGCTGATCGTGCTGCGCCAGGGTGACGACTCGCCCGAGTTCCGCTCGGCGCTGCACTTCATCGATGATTTCATCGCGACCGCCGACGTTCCCCGCGGCGACGCCGCCCACCAGCAATACAAGCGTGCATTGCCTTCCATTGAAAAGCACCTGCGCGAAGGGCTGGCGACGGTCGCGTTCCAGGACGCGGACATCGAGCGCCTGCTTGACCAGTTGCGGCGGTTCTGGCACCAGCAACTGGGCGAGCCGATGCCGGCCGCGATCGCCGATGTGCCGCCCGCGGCGCCGGATGCGATCCTGGGCGGGGCGCAGGGCGCCCAGCCCGTGATCACCGACACGCCCGAAGCGATGGATGAATCCGGCGGCGAGGAAGGCGTATCCGTCGACATCGATGCGGGCTCGCTGCAAGCCGTCCGCGCGCTCAAGGTAGGGGACTGGGTGGAGTTCGTCGATGCCACGGGCACGCGCGAGCGCGCCAAGCTGTCCTGGATCAGCCCGATCAGCGGCAAGTATCTGTTCGTGAACCGGCGCGGCCTGAAAGTGGCCGATCGCACCGCCGTGCAACTCGCCGCCGAAGTGCAGGACGGACGCGCGACGATCCTCGAGGAAGTTCCGCTCTTCGACCGCGCGCTCGACGCGATCGTCGACCGGCTGCGCAAGACGCAGCCGGCCCCGCAGCCGGGCGCATGAGCAGCGATGCCACGCGGCCACGGCCGCCGTCCGCGGAAGTGATTCGTGTCGACGCCCAGCGCGCGCTCACCGAAGACATCGGAATGGGCGATGTCACGGCCGCCCTGATCGATCCCGCCGCGGGTGCCCACGCGCGGATCGTCGCGCGCGAAAGCGCGATACTCGCGGGCGCGCCGTGGGCGGATGCATGCTTCCGGCAACTCGACCCGGGCGTACGAATCGACTGGCACCAGGCCGATGGCGACCGGGTGACCGCTGACACCGTGCTGTGCGAGGTCGAAGGCAACGCCCGCGCGCTGGTCGCCGGCGAACGCAACGCCCTCAACTTCCTGCAACTGCTGTCCGGTACCGCGACGGTCACCCGCGCCTACGTCGATGCCGTGGCCGGCACGGACGCGCGGATCCTCGACACGCGCAAGACCCTTCCCGGCCTGCGCCTCGGGCAGAAATACGCGGTGCGGTGCGGCGGCGGCCACAACCATCGCATCGGCCTGTTCGACATGATCCTCATCAAGGAAAACCACGTCGCTGCGGCGGGCGGGATCGCCAACGCCATCCGCGCGGCGCGCGCCGCGCATCCCGAGGTGTTGCTCGAATGCGAAGTGGAATCGCTGGACGAACTGCGCGACGCCATCACGGCCGGCGCCGATCGCGTGATGCTGGACGAATTCAGCGACGAGATGCTGCACGAGGCGGTTGCGATGACCGCCGGACGCGTGCCGCTGGAAGTGTCCGGCAGCGTCAACCTCGAACGCGTGCGCGCGATCGCCGAAACCGGCGTCGACTTCATCTCGATCGGCGCGCTGACCAAGCACGTGCGCGCGATCGACCTGTCGATGCGGTTCGAGGCGGCCTGACGGCCACCGTTCCCGAGTACCGGGCCAAACGTGACGGCGCGGTGATGCGACCGGCGCGCGCCACGATGCACCGACTGTCCGTGCCGTCCGTCGGCACCAGGGAATGGCGCAAAGCGGCCCACGCCGGCCGTTGACGCCGCCTACGGCAACGTCTGCTTTTGCGTTCAGGGAAGACCCGATCGGTGAGCCTGTCGCTACACCACGCAATCTGATCCGGTCACCACGATCATCCGCTGGAACGGCCCCGATGGTACCCAAGACGAAACCAACGATCTGCACGCACCGTCGTATGCTCTGATGACGCACACTTTCGTGAAGGGCACTGTGGTGGCGAACACGGGCCACGTCGCCGCCAGCGTCTCGATGCCTCGTCAGAGCCGGGTATAGGATGACCGCATGAGAACGCGCGCATTTATCGCGGCGCCGCTGACCGTACTGACGGCAAGTTTGCTCACTGGTTGCAGCTTGTTTGCGGTACCCAGAAACTGGATTCCTTGTCGGACCGAATTGGCGACGCCGCGGCAGCCAAGACCGAGGTCACCGACTTCAAGCTGCAAAACCGGTGCGCTGCCGCTGCCAAGCGCTACTACCGCGCGATTCATGTCCCGGACGGGCGCTCGCGCATCGGGTTCGGCAGCAATTACAACCCGGCCATGGGCGGCTGCTTTCTGACGTATCACGTAGCCTGGTCAAGCGCCGGTAGCGTTTTCCACAAAACTGTTATCGTCAGTCCGGTCCGACGATTCGTGGACGGCAACTGCGTGCTCGCCCAAAAATCGGCGAGGGGACAGGTAGCGACTTGCTGGGTTTGGTGGCACGGAAGACTGGTTCGCAACCTCACATCGGACGCGTTTCGGGAGTATCGCGCTCGGTTCATGGGAGCGCCGATGGGCGTGGCCGGTGAGTGACGCCCCTTCGCGGTACGCCGCCACTTTGACGCGCGAAGTGGCGAGGTCAGAATTCCACGCCGACCAGCAGCATGGTCTCGCCGTGGTTGGGGCCCCCACCAATCAGGTGTGCGTTCGAGATATGCCGCCCCATCAGCAGGAAGCGACCGACGTGCACACCCAGCGTAGTCATGAACTCAAAGCGGCTGCTGAGCGCACTCGTACGGACGCTGGTTGCAATGATCTGTTCGCTCACGAAGAGGCGCCTGAAGAACCGGTAGCGCGCACCGCCGCCGGCCACAAAAGCGGGTCGATCGAGGCCGCCCCGATCCACGTCGTGGGAGCCTATCCATCCCAAGGTGCCTACCAGCTGCAAACGCACTTGCGCGGCAGCCCCGGGTAGGCCTGCGGCGGTCAGGAACGCAACCGTTGCAGCATCGGCGTCACCTGCCGCCGGCCCGGGCACGCTGCGGCCGGCCGCGAAGTCAAAACGCGTCGCATGCGCGGGCAACCCGTACCCGAGCGCCAAGCCCAGCAACACCGCGTAGCACGCACCTACTCGCCACATCCGGTATCGACCTGCATTGCCCCATGCGTCCGAACCACTCTACCGCCGCGGTCCCGAACCGCGGCGTACGGTTGGCGCGTCCGGCCCCACGGCGTTTTATCTGTGCGACTTCTGAGCGATTTCTGAACACCGGCAAAGCATCCAGTAAGAATCCACGGGCATACTGTGACGCAACTTTCAGCCGAGCGCGAAGAGATGGCCCTGAGATCGTGCGTGCATCCGCGCTACGTGGCGGTGCTGCTGCTGGTTGTAGTCTGCGCGTTCGCGCCGCTGCGGGTAGCGATCGCCGGCGGCCCCTTCCTCATCGATCACGAGGTGCCGCTCGACAACAGCGGCATCTGGCAGCGACGCAACCAACTCGTGCTGGAATATGGCACCATCGCGACCGTGGTCGGCGGCTCGCTGCTGCTCGGCAATCAGAGCAAGCTCGGCGACACGTTCTGGCGTTCGCTGGATGCGCTGGCGGTCGGTTCGGCGGTTTCGCAGGTCGCAAAGTGGACGTTCTCGCGCGAGCGGCCCAATGCCACCACCGATCCCGGCAAATTTTTCCAGTTCCAGGATTTCGGCAGCAACAAGGCCGAAAGCTTTCCCAGCGGCGAAGTCACCGCGATTGCCGCGGCGGTGACACCGTTCATCTACGCGTACCACGAAGAGCATCCCGCGGTGTACGCGCTGGAACTGCTGCCGCTGTACGACGCCGTTGGACGTGTCAAGGTGCATGGGCACTGGCAGAGCGACGTGCTGGCCGGCTGGGCGCTGGGTACCGCAGCCGGCATCTGGGCCGGACGCCGAAAATCGCCCTTGATCTTGAGCTGGTTGCCCGGTGGTTTCGAGATCGGGTTCATCCACAGGTTCTGAGGGTGCATCGTATCGCGGTCAACCGATCACGTGATGCGCAACCGCTTTGCGCTCGGCGCCTGCAACGCCCACATACAGGAATCCAGCCGGCGCCTCGCGCCCCGCCTGATGCACGGTGTGTTCAATGCCAGCCGCGCACGCGAGGGTATCCTGCAGCGCGTCGGCATTCGTCGAATCTTGATCTGCCGCAACCTGCATCGGCTCGGCGACTCGATCACGCTGACGCCGCTGCTGGAAGAACTCGCCGCTGATTTCCCGCGCGCGGAAGTCGACATCATCAGCGGCTATCCGGCCGCGCGGGCCCTGTACGGTTCTCACGCCAACGTTCGTTCCATTGTTCTCCTGCCGGCGCACGTGGCCAGCCACCCGTTGCAGACGCTGCGTGTACTGCATTCACTGCGGCGCAGACGCTACGATCTTGCGATCGACCCCGATCTGCGGTCCCAGAGTAGCAGGCTACTGACCCTGTACGCGCACGCCGATCGCAAGCTGGGCTTTTTTGGTCCCAAGAAGAGCGGCGCGTTGAGCCACGGCGTGGACATATCCGGCGCGCCGTGCCATCGCAGGATGACGGCGGTCTATCTGGCGCGCAAAGCGTTGGGAGAGGACCCAGGGCGACGTGCCTACCCATTGCCGAACCTGCGGTTGAGTGGCGCCGAACGTGAGCGCGGCGGGCAGATGTTGGCGCTCATCGCCGGCATCGACAACTCGTCCGTTCCGCCGCGGTGCATTGGGCTTTACACTAACGGCACGCGGGACAGACAGATGGGTTGCGACTGGTGGCAGCGGTTCCTTGGGGCACTCCAGCCCAGCGCCTCCGCATGCCGGCTGGTTGAAATTCTGCCGCCCACCGGCCGATCGCTGTTGCAAGACCGCTACCCAAGCTTTTGCTGCCCGGACGCGCGCGAATTGGCCGCCATGCTCGCGAACCTGTTTCTCTACGTCGGTGCGGATTGCGGTGTGACGCATCTCGCGTGGGCGGCCGGCGTACCTACGGTCGGCCTGTTCAAGGTTACGAACGCCGCGGAATGGGGACCATGGGGCGGGCGCAACCGTTCCATCGATGTACGCGATACCACGCCCGAACGCGTGACCGTGGACATTGCGAGGGGACTCGACTCAGCACCCGTTGGGATCGATGCGAAGTCGATCACTTGAGCATCGCACCTCAAGGGTTCAATCAGGCGCGTGAATTGAATATGCGCGCACAGCGATCGCAGCAGCCGACTTTGCAACCTGGCCGTGGCAAGGTGGTCGCCCGCGTCGATCCAGTTGGGAACGGCGAATGTATCGCTCGAATCCAACGGCAATCGGGCGGCGGGCGATATGGGTCATGACCGATGGTCCCACGGATACGGCACTCAACAGCACCAACGCAGAAGAGGTAGAGCATGGACTCATTACGAGACACCGAAACTCATGACATCACTGTGGCGCGCTGGAGCCGCCCCTTGCGTGTCATCCATCTGCTGCTGGCTATTGCGGTCACGGCGCAACTGTTCATCGGCAGCTTCATGCGCGACCCGCACGCCGGCCAGCCGGACTCGTTCGGGTTCATGTCGCACGAGGTGATCGGCGCCATCATCCTGGTGCTGATCGTGCTGCATTGGATCTGGTCGTTGACGCACCCCGCTGAAGGTATCCGGCATCTCTTCCCTTGGACACGCGCGGAGATGCGGCGCGTCGTCAACCAATTGCGGCAAGCTGTGCTGAAGCAGCACTTGCCGTCCGGCGGCCCCGCCGACCGGGGCCTTGCTGGTTTCGTCCACGGTCTCGGGTTGCTGGCGATCAGTGCCATGGTCGTCCTCGGGGGCACGTTCTTTGTGAGCCGTGCCTTCGGTGCAAGCCGGGCTACCCTCGACATCATCAAGGATGTCCACGACGTCGGTGCCGTCGTCGTGTGGATTTACTGGGGCGGGCACTTGTTCGCAGCTATCATGCACGGCGTGTTGGGCCAGCCTGTCATGCAGCGCGTATTTCGCTTGCGCGCTTGATCGAGCGCGACGGGACGGGTGTACCCCACCAATAAGGCGACCGCTTCGCGTATTGTCCGGCACCCGCATTTCTCCAGAGCAGACGTTCGACAGGGCGCGGCGACTGTCGGGTTGGGGTCGGTTCGAGCCAGTCAGCTTGTTGACGTGCCGGTCAGTTGCGTTCGCGTTGGTGCTCAACGATCCTGCTACCGCTGGCCGAGCGTTTGATCCCTTCCGCCCCGGGATTCGGCCAACCGAAGAACCTGGGATCAAAGTCAAATGGTTCGTTGTACGAAATCCGAAGTTTCGCTGCATCCGGGTGGAGCGGGTTTATCAGGATGTCGGCTTGGTGCATTTTCGCTCATTTGATCGAATCATGCGCTCATTCGAGCGCACAAGCCGCGATACCTGGCCCACGACGACGCCAGGCATTGCGTGAATGCCTGAAGGTCTCGCCCGCGCGGAAGCGGCGCGCCCATGCACAGGCAACCAGGCTCACTTCTGTTCCACGTCGGACCCGCGGACGGCCGCCAGCGCGTGCCGCAGGCCGTGCAACTGGTCGACGAGGTGCAGGATCACGTCGACACCCGCGTCGTTGACGCCCAGCTCACCCGACAGATCCTGGATCAGGCGCACGCGCGCCACGTCAACATCGGAAAACGCGGGGCCTGACGGCGTGTCCTCGGGGACGATCCACCGCTGCTCCAGCCATACCTCGAGCACCTGCACCTCGACGCCGCAGTGGGTCACGAATTCGCGCTTGTCCATGCTCATGATGGCGGTTCCTCCCGCGGGTTGAACGCCCGCCCCTGCTTCCAACCGGACACGAATTCTTCGAGGTCGGCGTCGGGCGCTCTGGGCAGCACCACCTTCAGCGTGACCAACTCGTCGCCCTGGCCGCCGCCGCGCACAGGTGCGCCCTTGCCCTTCAGGCGCAGCGTGGTGCCCGTGTTGGAATGCCGCGGGATAGACATCGTCACAGCGCCGGTCGGCGTCGGCACCCGGACCTGTCCGCCGAGCACCGCCTCGGTGAGGGAGACCCGCAGTTCCAGGAGGATGTTGTCGCCATCGCGGGCAAAGCGGCCGTCCGGCAGCACCTCGATCCGGATCAGCGCATCACCGCGACCACCCGTTCCGTGGCCCGGCGCACCCTTGCCCTTGAGGCGGATCACCTGCCCGTCGACGAGGCCGACGGGAATCTTCACGTCGATGCTGCTGCCGTCTGGAAGCGTCAATCGCTGCGTGCCCCCGGTGATCGACATGACGAAGCTGATCGGCAGGCTGTAGCCAAGATCTTCTCCGCGCCGGTTCGCGCGCGCCTGTTGCGCACGCCGCAGCAGTTCGGCAAACGCGTCGTCGCCCGTCGCGAAATCGGCGTACCCCGATCCGTCCGCGTAGTGATTGTCGGGCTCGGGCGCCGCGTAGTCGCGGTAATAGCGGCGCTGCGGCTGCTCCATACCGGCAGCGTCGATTTCGCCGGCGTCGAAGCGCTTGCGCTGTTCGGGATCGTTGAGCAGCCGGTACGCCGCCGATACGTCCTTGAATTTTTCCTCGGCACGCTTGTCTCCCGGATTCAGGTCCGGGTGCAGCTTGCGGGCAAGCCTGCGGTACGCGCCACGAATCTCGGCGGACGATGCCGTCGTCGCGACTCCGAGAACTTCGTACGGGTTTTGCACGACTGACTCCACGGCAAGTTCGTCCCGCAACGTCGGACAGACGCGACGACACCACGCGGCGGGCGTGCCGGATCCGGCGACTGCATCTCCGGAAATGGTAACCCGGTGCCACCACGGCCACTTCGAAGGCGCGTCGCACACGATCGCCGCGCGGCCCGGACCGGCGCGCCTCCAGCGTGCTTGACAAGGAGATGCCGATTGGAGCTACCATGCACGCACGCTTAGGGAGATGGCATTCCTCCCCAAACCGCCGCAAGGCTAATGATGCCTACTGAGCCGGGCAACCCGGCACGACGTAGGTGTCACGAATCACGACAGCCTCGGTGCGTGCGCGTTTTCCGATTCGGTATTGAATTCCTGACGGCCTGAATGGCCGTCGCGTTGTGTTGTACCGAACACCGGGAATCGACATGCCTTTTGCGGCGTTCCAGGACGCAAGTTGCAGTCACACTTCGGCGTACGCGCAGACGCCGTGCGGGATCCTGCCCACTGTTGCAGCACCCTTCGTCGCAAGCTCGGGCGACCGTGCCCGTCCGGGTTCGGCGCACGCTGCCCTGCCTCGGGCTTTCTTCGCGTGCCGGTCCACTCCAGTGGTCGAGCCCGCGCCGAAACGGGCGCCTCGCCATGCTTCGACCCCCTGCAGGCTGCGCGTTTCCGCGCGACGACCGCTGCGAGGACCATCCCATGACAACGCGTGATCACGGCGTTTACCTGCGCTTTTTCGTGCACGAAAACCGCAGGCATCGTGGCAAGTTGCTGTACGAATGGCTGCTGGAGCAAGCGCGGACATTGGGCGCTCCACGCGGCACGGCGTTTCGCGCCATCGCGGACTTCGGCCGGCGCAAGGTGATGCACGAGCAACAGTTCTTCGAGCTTGCCGGCGAGATCACGGTACGGGTGGATTTCCTGGTCACGGAGGCGGAACGGGCCCAGTTGCTGCAGTTGGTCGAAGCCGAAAGGCTGAAAATTCCGTACGCGGTATTTCCAGTCGAGTTTGGCGTAACCGAGGGCGATCACTGAGCCCATGTCGCCGATCGCGCGCTATCTCGTCATCAACCTGATCCAGATCGCGTTCCTGCTGGTGTGCGCGCCGCTGCTGAAGGGCGTGCTGGCACGCTTCGAGGAAATCATCCAGGGCAAGCACGGGCCCAGCATCTTCCAGCCGTACTACGACATCCGGAAACTGTTCGGCAAGGACGAGGTGATCTCGGAAGAAAGCACCTGGCTGTTCCGGTTCGCGCCGCTCATCGAGTTCGTGATGCCGATGATGGTGGTGATCCTGATTCCGGCGCTCACCGCCTATCCACTGTTCTTCGCCTTCGCCGGCGACATGATCGCGGTCGGTTTCCTGTTCTCGGCGAGCGGCTTCTTCGTGGTGCTGGCTGCGATGGATACGGGCCAGGTGTACGGCGGCGTGGGCGCGAGCCGCACGCGGATGGTGGGATTCCTGGCCGAACCGGTGTTCATGCTGGTGTTCTTTGCGCTGTCCTACGTCGCCGACTCGACCATTCCGTACACGGTGAACGCAAGCTGGGCCGTGTCCTGGGCGTCGATGCTGCAACCCGCGCACCTGTTGGTGATCATCGCCTTCCTGCTGCTGGTGCTCGCCGACGAGAAGCGCCTGCCGGTCGACAACCCGGCCGGCAAGGCCGAGACGGCGATGATCGGCCACTCCACCAAGCTCGAATACTCGGGCACCGGCGCCGCGCTGATGCAGTGGGGCGGCGCGATGAAATTCATGGCGGTGCTGATCGTGTTTCTGAACGTGGTGGTGACGCCGTGGGGCCTCGCCACGACGACGCATTGGGCTGACGTGTTCCTTGCGATCCCGAAGGTGCTGCTGAAGATGTTCATCTTCCTCGCGGTACTGGCCGTGATCGAAACCACGCTGGCGAAACTGCGGTTGTTCCGCATCAGCGAATTCCTGGCCTCGGCTTTCGTGATCGCGCTGTTCGCGATGGGCGTGCGCCTCGTGGGGCTCGGCTGATGCAGACCGCACTCGCCGTCGACGGGTTCATCGCCGCGCTGTTCGTGGTGTTCAGCCTCGGGGTCATCGTGACTCGGCAGATGCTGGGCACGCTGTACCTGTTCATGCTGCACGCGCTGGCGCTCACGGCTGCAGCGGTTGTGATCGCATTCGCGACCGGCAGTCCGCACCTGTACTGGGTTGCCGTGATCACGTTCGTGACCAAGGTCGTCGCGATCCCGCTGGTGCTGCGCTGGTCGGCGGGCGCGGAGGTCTACGAGCGCCGCGAAGTGGATCAGGTGCTGACCATCCCGCGTGCGGTGCTGGTCGCGGGCGCGCTGGCGCTGATCGCCTGGATCGTCACCGATCCGCTAGTGCACGCCATCGCGGACCGGCCGTTCGCCGTGATCAATCTGCCAACCGGCCTCATCGCGGTGTTCTTCGGTGCCTTCACGGTCGCGGTGCGCCGCGAAGCGGTGGCGCAGTTGATGGGCATCCTGATCATGGAAAGCGGCGCGTTCTTCGCGTCCATCTCGATCGTCAATGACCTCTCGATCATCGCCGAAATCGCCGCGGCGGTGGACGTGCCGATCGCGGCGCTGGTGATTGGGCTTTTGATCCGCAGCATCCACCGCACCACCGGTACCACCCGGGTCGGCCTGATGGCAGAGTTGAAGGAGCGGCGATGATTCTCTGGTGGATCCTCATCGCACCCGCGATCGCGACGATCGTCTCGCTGCCGAGCAAGCGCGCCGCACCGTGGATCACGCTCGCGAGTTCGATCACGATCCTGGTACTGGCGTCGCTTGCGGCGCTTGAGGTCAATGCGATCGGTACGTTGACCACCGCATTCGGCGGGCTCTCGATCGATGCCTTCGGCGCCGTGTACCTGCTGCTGGTTGCATTCGTCGGTGTCACGGCAGCGCTCTATTCGATCGGTTACCTGCCCGCCCACTACGCGGAAGAGGCGGCGGCGCCGCGCTATCGCGCCTACTGGCCGCTCTACAACCTGTTCCTGATCTCGATGCTGGGCGTACCGCTGGTCGCGAACATCGCGGTGCAGTGGATTTCGATCGAACTCACGACGATCTTCTCGGCGTTCCTGGTGGCATACACGGATCGAACGGCGGCACTCGAAGCCGCATGGAAATACGTCGTGCTGACCAGCGTCGGTGCGATGATCGCGCTGTTCGGGGTGCTGGTTCTGTACTACGGCGTCAGCCACGCCGGCGAGCCCGTGACGTGGGCGGGGTTGATCGGCGCGGCGCCCGTCATCCAGCCTGCAGTCCTGCTGGTGAGTTTCGCGTTGTGGCTGGTCGGGTTCGGCACCAAGACCGGCCTCGTACCGATGCACACGTGGTTGGCGGACGCGCACAGCCAGGCGCCGGCGTCCATCTGCGCGCTGCTCTCAGGCGTCGAAGTCTCGGGCGCGCTGTACATGCTGCTGCGCATCTATCCGGCGCTGCTCCGCAACCCCGGCATTGCGCATCCCGGCACCTGGTACGTTGTCGCCGGCCTCATCAGCGTTGCCACCGCGGCGTTCCTGATCCTGCAGGTACACGACTACAAGCGTCTCTTCGCGTACTCGACGATCGAGCACGTGGGCGTGATCCTCACCGCCTGCGGGCTCAGCCTCGGCGTCGACCAGATGGGCACCGTCTACCAGTTCTTCGCGCACGCGTTCACCAAGTCGTTCTGCTTTTACGCCGCCGGCATCGCGACCATCGTGTTCGGCACACAAGAGATCGCCAAGGTGCGCGGGTTGATCAGTCGTTCGCCCGTCGCCGGCTGGGCCTTGCTGCTCGGCGGCATCGCGATCGCCGGGGCGCCGCCGTTCGCGTTGTTCATCTCCGAATTCAAGATCCTCTCGGTCGGTTTTGCGAACGGTCAGTACGTCGCGACGGGCCTCCTCACCGCGTTGCTGGTGCTGGCCTTCATCGCGATCCTGTATCAAGTGGGACGCATCGTGTTCGGAGAGCCGGTACCGGCCGAGCACACCGCGCGGCTGCCGCGCACCAGCATCGCCGCGCTGGCTATGGCGTTCGCCCCGATGTTCGTGTTCGGCTTCTATCTGCCGCCGCCGCTCGCGACCTTGATCGAGCACGCCGCAGGCCTCCTGGGAGGTGCGCCATGAGCGCCTCGGCCAGGTGGCGCACGCGCCCGCACGAGCTCACGCACGGTTCCGT
>JBOHYX010000019.1:0-15400 GCA_050738115.1 Rhodanobacteraceae bacterium | reverse complement strand
TGCCTCGATCGCCGCGGCGGCGACGTCGCCGTCCACCACCTTCGCGAACAGGCGCGTGCCCGCGAGCTGCGCAGCCGGCACGGCGGCGCCCGTCGTGATCATCTGTACCGCGCGATCGAGTGGCACCAGGCGCGGCAGGCGCTGGGTACCGCCCGCGCCGGGCAGCAGGCCGAGTTTCACTTCCGGCATCGCGATGCGCGCGTCGGCCTGCGCGACGCGGAAGTGACACGCCATGGCGAGCTCCAGGCCGCCGCCCATCGCAAACCCATGGATCGCCGCCACCACCGGCTTGGCCGCGCTTTCGACGAGCTGGACGAGCTCGCGCAGGCCCGGTTCGGCCGTCGCCTCCGGGGTGTTGAACTCGCGGATGTCGGCGCCGCCCGAGAACGCGCGTCCCGCGCCGACCAGGACGATCGCGAGGACGGATTTGTCCGCCACCGCCTTCTTGATGCCTGCGGCGATGTCCGCACGCAGCGCGTGGCTGAGTCCGTTGACCGGCGGGTGATCGAGGGTGATGACCGCGACGTCGCCTTGTTGGGTCCACTGCGTTTGCGCCATGGGTTTCTCCTTGCATTCCGTCCGATGGCTACGCCGTGCCAACGGCCGTTCAACGCTGTCGGCGTCACAACATACACCCGCGGGCGGGCGCCGGTCAGCGTCGCGGTCGTGTCGAACGCCCGATGCCTGCGGTGCCGCCACGCCAGGACGGACCACGCCGCGCCATCGCGCTAAACTGGAGGATGTTGCGTTGTGGTGAGCGGGAACCGGCACGGACACGAACTCGCGCGCGCCCGGAGATCGCGATGAGGCACGGCATGTCGAATCAAATCGGGTTGTTCCTGAAGCGCGCCCGCGCCGCCGGCGAGACGCCGGGCGATGCCAACGGGTGCGCGGACCGCTTTGCGGCGTTGTGCGGGTACTGATGCGACCTGCCACGTCCGCCCGGAACAGACTCAGCGTCGATCAACTGCGCGCCTGCGTCGGCAAGGACGTCGGTATCTCGCGCTGGTTCGCGATCAGCCAGGAACGGATCGACCGGTTCGCCGAGCTCACCGAAGATCCGCAATGGATCCACGTCGACGTCGAGCGTGCGGCGCGCGAAAGCCCGTTCGGCGGGACAATCGCGCACGGCTTCCTGGTCCTGTCGATGCTGTCCGCGATGGCGCTGGACGTGTTGCCGCGCGTGGACGGTGCGGTGATGGGCATCAATTACGGTTTCGACAAGGTCCGGTTCGTGACGCCGGTGCACGCGGGCGCGCGGATACGCGGGCGCTTCACACTGAAGGGACTGGAGCCGCGCGGCGGCGACGGGCAACTGCTCAGCCGTTACGCAGCGTCCGTGGAGATCGATGGCGTCGCCAAGCCGGCCATCGCCTGCGAGTGGCTGGATCTGATCATCCTGCATGGAGGTTCATCATGAGAGAAGCCGTGATTGTTTCCACGGCCCGCACGCCGATCGGCAAGGCGTACCGGGGCAGTTTCAACGATACCCAGGGCCAGGCGCTGGGCGCGCACGTGATCCATCATGCGGTGCAGCGCACCGGGATCGATCCCGCATCGATCCAGGACGTCATCATGGGTTGCGCGCTGCAGCAGGGCACGACCGGCCGCAACACGGCGCGGCAATGCGCGTTGCGCGCCGGCCTGCCGACCTCGATCGCCGGCATGACCATCGACCGCCAGTGCTCGTCCGGCCTGATGGCGATCGCCACGGGCGCCAAGCAGATCATCGTCGACAACATGGACATCGTTGTCGCAGGAGGTCTCGAGTCGATCTCGCTGGTGCAGAACGAGCACGCCAACCGGTTCCATGCGGACGATCCGTGGCTGGTCGAACACCGCCCGGACATTTACATGAGCATGATCGAGACCGCCGAAGTGGTGGCCGAGCGTTATCACGTTTCGCGCGAGGCGCAGGACGAATATTCGTACGAGTCGCAGATGCGCACCGCGAAGGGTCAGCAGGAAGGCAAGTTCGACGACGAGATCGTGCCGATCACCACGGTCATGAAGGTCGTGGACAAGGAAACCCGCGCGGTCTCCGACAAGGAAGTGACGGTAAACCGCGACGAGTGCAATCGGCCGAGCACCACGCTGGAAGGCCTCGCGGGCCTGAAGCCGGTGTTCAAGGACGGGCAGCGGGTCAAGCAGGGCCAGTACATCACCGCCGGCAATGCGTCCCAGCTTTCCGACGGCGCCAGCGCGTGCGTCCTGATGGAGGCAAAGGTTGCCTCTCGCCTGGGGTGCAAGCCGCTGGGCGCCTACCGCGGCATGGCGGTGGCAGGTTGCGATCCGGATGAGATGGGCATCGGCCCGGTGTTCGCGGTGCCCAGGCTGCTGCAACGATTCGGGCTCACGATGCACGACATCGGGCTGTGGGAGCTCAACGAGGCGTTCGCGAGCCAGTGCCTGTACTGCCGCGACAAGCTCGGGATCGACCCCGCGATCTACAACGTCGACGGCGGTTCGATCGCAATCGGACACCCGTACGGCATGACCGGCTCGCGGCTGACCGGCCACGCGTTGATCGAGGGCAAGCGCCGCGGCGTCAAATACGTTGTCGTCACGATGTGCGTCGGCGGCGGCATCGGCGCCGCCGGATTGTTCGAAGTCTATTGATGGACTGCACGGCGATGCTGCGCCCACGCCGCCTCAGTCGCGCGAGTCCACCGAGGCGCCGGATCGGACGGCCCGCCGCCGCAGAGCGATCACCACGACCGGCGCCAGCGACACGACGACCGCCGCCAGCACGATCACGGTCAAATGGTCCTTCACGAACGTGATGTTGCCGAAGAAGTAGCCCACCGCGAACAGCGCGCCCACCCACAGCACGGCGCCGATCACGGTGTAGAGAAAATGCTGCCAGCGGGACATGCCGCCGACGCCTGCGATGAAGGGTACGTAGGTGCGGATGATGGGCAGAAAACGCGCGATGACGATGGCTTTGCCGCCGTGGGCAACGAAGAAGGCGTGCGCGTCGTCGAGGTGGCGGCGATTGAGCCAGCGCGCTTGCGAGCGAAACACGCGTGGCCCGACGGCGCGCCCGATCTCGTGATTGGAAAGGTTGCCGAGGACCGCCCCTGCGAACAGCGCCAATACCGCCATCGGCCAGTCGAGATGGCCGGTGCCCGCGAGCGCGCCCGAGATGAAAATCAGCGTGTCGCCGGGGAGGAACGGCGTGACCACCAGGCCCGTTTCTGCGAACACCAGGGCGAACAGGAGGCCGTACACGCCCGGACCGTGCGCATCGGCGAACCCGGCCAGATACCTGTCCGAGTGCAGAAGAAAGTCGAGGATGAGGTGCATGCGGCGGGCGCCTTGGGGAACGACAGTTTAGCTGTCGGCATGAAGGCCCCGAACGCGCGTTGGCCGCGCCCAACCGGAAGCCCCACGGTAACCGTCGAGTTGGCGTTGTGGCGAGCCGATCGACGACCGGCTACACTGCGCGCAGTTTGACGCGCCGCACCACGATCTTCCCTGGTGGGCCATCGCAGACGCCGCGCTGACACGTTCTCGCGCTGCCGGTCCCTTGCCACTCGCCCGTCGCGCATACACGGTTGCCGCAATCGCGGCCGCCGCACATCGTTTCAGTGCCTGCAGCGCGGTTTTGGGGAACGCTCCGGGACACACAGGAGTTTTCCCATGACGTTCGAATCGCTCGGGCTCGCGCCCGCGCTGCTGCGCGCGCTGGCCGAGCAAGGCTACGCCACGCCCACCCCGATCCAGGCCGTGGCCATCCCGCAGGTGCTGGCCGGCCGCGACCTGCTGGGCGGCGCGCAAACGGGTACCGGCAAGACCGCTGCCTTTGCGTTGCCGCTGTTGCAAAGGCTTGCTGGCGACGGCGCGGCATCGGATCAGCCCCGTCGACGGCCGCGCGCACCGCGCGCGTTGATCCTCACGCCCACCCGTGAACTGGCTGCGCAAATCCGCGACAACATTGGCGCCTACGGCAGGTATCTGCCCGTGCGCACGACCGCGGTGTTCGGCGGCGTCGGCATGGGAGGGCAGGTGCAGGCGCTGCAGCGCGGGACCGACATCATCGTGGCGACGCCGGGCCGGCTGATAGATCACATGGATCGCCACAACGTGGATCTCGCGCACATCGACACGCTGGTGCTGGATGAAGCCGACCGCATGCTTGACATGGGCTTCGCGCCCGCGCTCCGGAAAATTCTCGGCGCGCTGCCGCAGGCCTCCCGCCAGACGCTGTTGTTCTCCGCCACCTTCGCGCCGGAGGTCAAGGCACTGGCTGCGCGGTTCATGCACAACCCGCACGAAGTCCAGATGGCGCTGCCCAACGCGGTCGCGGTCGGCGTACACCATCGCGTGCACCCCGTCGACGCGGCACGCAAGCGCGACCTGCTGATGCACCTGCTGGCCGCCGACAGTCGCCGGCAAACGCTGGTGTTTGCGCGCACCAAACACGGCTGCGACAAGCTCGCCAGACATCTCGCGCAGTACGGCTTTCGCGTCGCTGCCATCCACGGCAACAAGAGCCAGGGCCAGCGCACCCGCGCACTGGCCGACTTCAAGACCGGCAAGGTCACCGTGCTGGTCGCGACGGACATTGCAGCGCGTGGGCTCGACATTGCACAACTTCCGGTCGTGGTGAACTACGACCTGCCGCTGGTGGCGCACGATTACGTGCACCGCATCGGACGCACCGGTCGCGCCGGTGCCGAGGGGTTGGCGTTGTCGCTGGTCAGCCGCGAAGAGGAAAGCCTGTTGGGCGACATCCGCCGGTTGCTCGACCAGGCCATCACGATCGAGCCGATCGTGGGTTTCGAGCCGAGCTGGGCTCTGCACCCGGATGGCGCGGCCCGAACGACGGGCAAGCGCAGCCACGCCAACCCCGATCACTCGCGCGCCCAGGCCAAACCCGGCAAGCCCTCGCACGCGCATCGCGCACACGCGCATTTCGGCATGGAAGAACACGCACCCGATGGCCAGCGACGCCGCAAACGGCGCGGAAACGCGAAGGCGCGCCGCGCGCAGGCGTCAGGGAATGGCCAGTCGCGCGGGTTCAGGAATCCGGCCGGTCCGGCCGACCGCCGCATCGCCAGAGCGCCAACCAGACATGATCGCCGGCCGTGACCGCGACAGCCGCATGGCGTCCGCTGCGCATCGCGCGCGGCCGATGCGGTCGCCAAGTAGCCATGAGCGGGTCGATCGCTGCGCGCAGGCGTTGATTGCAGGGGTCGCGCCGAGCGCGCTACCACATCAGCGTGCCGATGGTTGCCGCTGCAGGAGTCGGCCGGCGCGCAGCGCCTGCGCTTCCCGTTCTGGCGACCGCTGACACCCGCAACATCCATGCATGTATCGGCCGCAACGCGTTGCGTTGGCCGCGGTCGCGAAGCGGCCCGCTGCGGCCGGCCGGACACGGAGGCAGTACGCCCAATAGCTGACGTTCCTGGCAGGTTGCGGTCGCCTTCCACCAGCAACGACCGCATGGATTCGAAACACCGCAGTGGCTTTAGTACCTACAAGTATTACTTCTAGCTAACGACCCATGGCAACGGCGACTTCCATCAAGCTCGGGGATGATTTGAAGGAACGGGTTCAACACTTGGCGGAAATCCGCCAGCGCTCCTCGCACTGGATCATGCGCGAGGCCATCGCGGAGTATGTCGATCGCGAAGAAAAGCGCGAAGCACTGAACCGCGACACGCTCAAGGCTTGGGAGGAATTTCAGGCTACCGGCATGCACGCCACCGCTGACGAAATCGATCAGTGGCTGGAGACCTGGGGTACCGAGCACGAGCTTGCTGCCCCCACATGCCACAAGTGACGTTCGCCTCCGCTGCTGTTCCGGATCTGCAGCGGTTGCGAGACTTCTTGCGCCCCAAGAGCACGGCAGCGGCGCAACGTGCTGGCGACACCATCCGGCAGAGTGTCAAGGTGCTCGGCTCGCATCCCAAGATTGGCCGGCTGACCGAGGGGCTGCCTGAAACCTACCGGGAATGGCTGATCGACTTCGGCGACAGCGGCTACCTTGCCCGGTACCGCCTGGATGGCAACGTCGTCACCATTCTTGCCATCTGGCACCAGAAGGAAGCTGGCTACAAGTGACGCAACCCACACGCACCATCGGCAAACCTGACTACGCAGTCTGCAAGCCGCGCCGACAAGTGACAACTTTCGGCCCACTCCGGACCGCCAGGTCAGTTCGAGGATCTCGCGCATCGATGCCGGTACTGCGCTCGGCCACATCGAACCAGTAGGCAGGTGGTGCGTCCCGTCGGCGTATGCGGCAGGCGTCGGCCCAGCGCAGAAATTTCCACGCTGGGCCAGGATTCAGGCGCCTTCCCGCGCGATCGCGAGGCCCATCGCGGCGAGTTGTGCGACCGCGGGTCCGGCCCACGCCGCGTCCCGGCTGGCGGCGTTGCCTTCGACCGCGCGTTTGGCAATGCCCTGCGCGATCGCGGCGAGTCGGAAGAAGCTGAAGGCCAGATGGAATTCCCATTTGTCGATGCGTGCGAGGTCACGGCGCCGGCAGTACTGATCCACGTATTCCCTTTCGGTCGGGATGCCGAGCGCCGCGCGGTCAATCTGCTGCAGGCCGCCGCTGAGTCCGGGGTTGCGGCTCTTCGACGGCAGCCGCATCCGCATGCATTGGTAGGCAAGGTCGGCCAGGGGGTGACCGAGCGTCGACAGTTCCCAATCGAGCACGGCAATCAACGTTGGCTCGCTTGGGTGCCACATCAGATTTCCGAGCCGGTAATCGCCGTGCACCAGCGCAACCCGGCCGTCATCCGCCGGCATGTTGCGGGTGAGCCAATCGATGAGGTCTTCCATGGGCTGGAGGTGCGCAAGCTCGGACGCCCGGTATTGCCGCGACCAGCGGCTGACCTGGCGTTCGAAATAATTGCCGGGCTTGCCGTAGTCGGTGAGCCCGACGGCTTCAAGGTCGACGCCGTGGAGCGTCGCCAGCACGCGGTTGGTCTCGGCGTACATCGCCGTGCGCTGCCGGTTGTCGACCTCGGGCAGCGCAGCGTCCTGCAGGATCCGCCCGTCGCAGAACTCCATCACGTAGAAGAGCGATCCGATGACGTGGCGGTCCTCGCACAGGTGATACATCTTCGGGACGGGAACGCCCGTGCCCGCGAGCGCATGCATCACCCGGAACTCGCGGTCCACCGCATGCGCCGACTTGAGCAGTTGACCCGGCGGCTGGCGGCGCAGGACGTAGCGCCCCGACGCCGCGTCGATGAGGAAGGTCGGGTTGGACTGCCCACCCTCGAACTTCTCGGCGTGCATCGGTCCCTTGAAGCCGTCAAGGTGCGCTTCGAGGTACGGTTCGACCCGTCGCGTATCCAGGGTATCTACGGCGGACACGGGCTTTGCCTCACGCAGCGTGTGTGCTTGTGATTCCACTTCTACTTCGCAAGTTACAGAAATATCGTCATTCCGGGGCCATCGCCGGCTTCATCGGCGATGGAACCCGACTGCGGAGGCAGGATGCCGGAGCGAACATCGGCGGAGCCGATGGCCCGGAGGGCGAGCCGCGGGACGCGGCGAGTTTATCCAGCGTCTCATGTCGGAGACCAGGGCTGGATTCCGGGTTCTGCCCGCAGACGGCGCGGGCAGCCTCGGAATGACGACCATTTGTGGGTATAAGCCACTATCGAACTGGAACTGGAATGCGTCGCGTGTCCGCATGGCGTCACGGTTCATTCGCAGCGCTTCGCGAGATTGCGGCCGAGCTGCATCATGTGCACTTGGTCGGGACCATCCGCGAGACGGATCGCGCGCGCATACGCGAAGAAGCCCGCGAGTGGCGTGTCCTGGCTCAGGCCCACGGCGCCGTGGATCTGGATCGCGCGATCGATCACGCGCAGCGCCATGGCCGGCGCCACGATCTTGATCATCGCGATCAGGTCCTTCGCGCCCTTGTTGCCGTAGCGGTCCATCGCATCGGCGGCCTTGAGCGTCAACAGCCGCGCCTGCTCGATCTCGCAATGGCTTTTGGCGATGTCCTCGCGCACCGAGCCGTGCCGGCTGAGCGGCTGCCCGAACGCGATGCGCTGGTTGGCGCGCTGGCACATCAGGTCCAGCGCGTGCTGCGCGGCGCCCACAAGGCGCATGCAATGGTGGATGCGTCCGGGACCGAGGCGGCCCTGCGCGATCTCGAAGCCGCGGCCTTCGCCGAGGATGATGTTGTCCGCCGGGACCCGCACGTCGTCGAACACGATGTCGGCGTGGCCTTCCGGCGCCTGTTCGGAGCCCAGCACCCGCATCGCGCGTTTGACGGTGATGCCGGGCGTGTCCAGCGGCACCAGGATCTGCGACTGCTGGCGGTGGCGGTCGGGATCGTCCGGGTTGGTCTTGCCCATCACGATCAGGATCCGGCAGCTCTTGCGGTTGGCGCCGGAAATGAAGAACTTGTGGCCATTGATGACGTACGCGTCGCCGTCGCGGCGGATCGAGGTCTGGATGTTGGTGGCATCCGAAGACGCCACCGCGGGTTCGGTCATTGCGAACGCGGAGCGGATCGTGCCCGCCAGCAGCGGCGCGAGCCACTGCTCCTGCTGACGCGACGTGCCGTACTTGGCCAGCACCTCCATGTTGCCGGTGTCGGGCGCCGCGCAGTTGAATACCTCGGGAGCCAGGTGATGGTGGCCCATCGCCTCGGCCAAGGGCGCGTATTCGAGGTTGGTCAGGCCCGGGCTGAAACGTCCGTGTTCCTTGGGCAGGAACAGGTTCCACAATCCCTGGCCGCGCGCCTTGTCCTTCAACGCTTCCAGGGCCGGCGGCGTCGCCCACGGATCGCGCGCAACCTGCTCGCTGCAGGTGCGCTCGACGGGTACGATTTCCGTCTGGATGAAGCTGCGGATGCGATCGATGAGGTCGCGGGTTTTCTGCGGGTACTCGAAGTCCACGTGCGTGCTCCTCGACGGGCTTGCCGCGCCGTCACGTGGCACAAGTGTAGGCACTTGGGGCCGGCCGGTCGACGCGCGTGCGCGGCGGGTCGGTCGGGCGTGGCCTGCATCCATGTCCGCTCCGCAATAAGATGGCCGCTGGCAGGGCCACACGCAGCAATGCTCGCCCCTGGCTTGGCCGCCGATCGCGTGGAGATCTGCCGGGTCATGACACCTCAGGAAGCCGTTGCGCAGCTCGCCCGCACCGATGCGCGTTTCCAGTTGGGCGAAGCCGACGTGGCCGGGGAGCGCTACCGCGTGTTCGCGAACGCGCCGGTTCACGTGCGCGAATTGCTCGACCAGGCGGCAGCGGCGTATGCCGGCCGCGACGCGCTGGTCTACCGCGACGAACGCTGGACCCACGAGCGATTGTGCCGTGACGTCGGGCGCGTCGCCAACGCGCTGGCCAGGGAACTGGACGTGCAGCCCGGCGAGCCGGTGGCGATGGTGCTGCGGAATTATCCGGAGCTCCCGATCCTGATCCTCGCGGTCGCGGCGCTGGGCGCGGTGGCGGTGCCGATGAACGCCTGGTGGACTTCCGACGAGCTGCGCTACGCGCTCGCGGACTGCCGCGCGCGCGTGGTGTTTGCCGATGCATCCCGGCAGCAGCGCATCCAGCCATTCGCCGACGCGCTTGGCCTGGTGATGGTGGCCGTGCGCGATGCCGCGGGCGAGTGGCGCTACGACGATCTCCTGCGCGTGGGCGATGATCGCGCGTGGCCCGTGGTTGCCATCGACGCGGACGACGACTTCGCGGTGATCTACTCGTCCGGGTCGTCCGGCCGCGCCAAGGGCGTCGTGCTCACGCATCGTGGCGTCATCTCGTCGGTGTATTCGCGGCTCATGACGACGGCGCTGCTGCCGCTCCTGATGGATTCACCGCCGCCCACCCCGCCGGCCCCCGCCGCGCTGGTGACGACACCGCTGTTCCACGTCACCGCGCTGCAGGCGGTGCTGCTGCCGGGCTTCGCGAACGGCGCGAAGCTGGTGCTGATGTACAAGTGGGAGCCCGATGAAGCCGTACGCCTGATCGAGCGTGAACGCATTACGCACTTCACCGGTGTGCCGACCCAATCGGTGGACCTGATGGAAGCCGCGCGCCGCACGGGCCTCGACCTCGACAGCCTCGTGGCGGTCGGCAGCGGCGGCGACAAGATGCCCGCCGCGCAGGTGCCGAGGCTCGCGGCGGCATTCCCCGGCGCGGCGCTCGCCACCGGCTGGGGCATGACCGAAACCAACTCGCTGGGCACCCTGCTGCTCGGACCGGAGTACCTTGCGCATCCCGAAGCCGCGGGCCGGCCGCTGCCGCCGCTGCAGGATTTCCGGATCGTCGACGAGGCGGACGAACCGGTCGCACCCGGCGAGGTCGGCGAGCTGACCGTCCGCAGCGCGGCCAACATGCGTTGCTACCTGAATCGTCCCGAAGACACGGCGGCAACGGTGCGCGCCGGGTGGCTGCATACGGGCGACCTGGCCCGCGTGGACGCGGAAGGCCTCTATTACATCGTGGGCCGCCGGGACAGCCTCATCATCCGCGGGGGCGAGAACGTCTCCTGCCTTGAAGTCGAAGGCGCGTTGTACCGGCATCCGGCGGTGGCCGAGGCCGGGGTGTTCGGGATTCCCGACGAGCGCCTGGGCGAGAGCGTCGGCGCCGCGATCCAGTTGAAGCCCGACGTGCGACTCGATGCCGAGGCGCTGGCGGCTTTCCTGTCCGGGCACCTGGCGCGCTTCAAGATTCCGACTCGAATCTGGTTCCGCGACCAGCCGCTGCCGCGCGGCGGTACCGACAAGATCGATCGCCGGGCGCTGCGCGCGGAATGTCTTGCCGACACTCAGCCGGTATCCGGGAAAGCGTGACCCATGGCCCGACGCGATTCCGTCGTCCGGCCGCGCAACGGGAGTGCCATTGAATGAAGGCGGTTGTATGCAGGGAGCTCGGGCCACCCGAGAAACTGGTGATCGCGGACCTTCCCGATCCCGAGCCGGGGCCCGGCGAGGTCCGCATCCGTGTCGCCTCCGCGGGCGTCAACTTTCCGGACACGCTGCAGATCGCGGGCCGCTACCAGAACAAGCTTCCGCCGCCGTTCACGCCGGGCGTCGAGGTTGCCGGGACCGTGATCGAAACCGGTAAGGGCGTCAAGGACCGCAGCGTCGGCGACCGCGTGGTCGCGTTCGTGCCCGGTGGCGGGTACGCAGAACAGGTCGTGGTCGCGGCCGACCGCACGCTGGTCTTGCCCGCGCAACTGGACGTGGCGGACGCAGGCGGGTTTCCGGTCGTGTACGGCACCGCGCTGCACGCACTCAGGCAGCGCGGCAGACTCGCGGCGGGCGAGACGTTGCTGGTGCTCGGCGCGTCCGGCGGGGTCGGCCTCGCGGCGGTGCAGGTCGGCAAGCTGATGGGCGCGCGCGTCATCGCCGCGGCCTCGACGTGGGAAAAGCGCCGGCTATGCACGCAGCATGGCGCCGATGAGGTGGCCGACTACGCGACGCGCAATCTCAAGGACGAGGTGAGGGCGCTGACCGACAAACGCGGGGTGGACGTCATTTTCGATCCGGTCGGCGGCCGCTACGCGCGTGACTGCCTGTCGTCGCTGGCGTGGAAGGGCCGCTGGCTGATCATCGGCTTTGCCGGCGGCGGCATTCCGGAAATCCCGGCGAATCTGCTGCTGGTCAAGGGCGTCGCGGCGGTGGGCGTGTTCTGGGGCAGCTTCACCCAGCACGAGCCGGGCGGGAACGTGCAGAACTTCGCGCAGTTGTTCGAATGGGTTGCGCAGGGCAGGCTGCAGCCACTCGTCACCCGACGCTATCGGCTCGAAGAGGCCGCGATCGCGTTGCGTGATTTGCTCGAGCGGCGCATCGTCGGCAAGGTCGTGCTGGTTCCCGGCGGAGTCGCGGGCACCTGAAGCGTGATCGCCTGCAATGCGAAGCGGTCGGCGCGCGGCGAATCCGGACAGCCCGGTTTTGTGGCGGGGGGCATGCAAGCATGAAGGTTGCAGGCAAGGTCGCGATCGTGACTGGGGCTGGTGGCGGCATTGGCGGAGCGCTGACCGCACGGCTCGCACAAGACGGAGCGCGGATCGTGGCGGCCGATCTCGACGCCGCGGCGGCACAGGCGGTCGCGGACGGCGTCAATGCCCGTCACCGCGGCAGTGTCATCAGCGTCGGCGCGGACGTGTCCGACAGCGCCGCGATCGCGCAATTGATCGCGCGCGCGGAACGCGAGTTCGGGCCCGTCGACCTGTATTTCGCGAACGCCGGTGTCGTCGGCGGTTCGGGCCTGGACGCCGGCGAGCCCGACTGGGACCGAGCCATCGCGGTCAACCTTCGGGCCCACGTTCGCGCGGCCCGGTTGCTGGTGCCGGCGTGGATCGCGCGCGGCGGGGGCTATTTCATTGCCACCGCATCGGCCGCGGGGCTGCTCACGCAGATTGGCTCGGCGACCTACACCGCGACCAAGCACGCGGCGGTCGGCTTCGCCGAATGGCTGAGCATCACCTACGGCGATGAGGGCGTGCGGGTGAGCTGCCTGTGTCCGATGGGCGTCAATACCAACATGCTGCATCCGCGGACGCGCTCTGGCGATCCCTTGGACGATCTTGGCAAGCGCGCGGTCGAGCAGGCCGGCAAGGTCCTCGAACCGGAAACGGTCGCCGACGTCGTGCTGCAGGCGATCGACGAGGAGCGCTTCCTGATCCTGCCGCACCCGGACGTGCTGGAGATGTACCGCCACAAGGGCGCGGATTACGACCGCTGGCTGCGCGGCATGCGCCGCTACCAGCGCAGCCTGCGGGCGCAGGGTGACTGAATCGCGAGCCGGCGCGCAGCGCATTCAGAGGTGTTCCGCCGAGATTCAAAACGTGCGACGATTACACGTGAATACACGAGACTCCGTATGACTCAGGAATCGGCTACCGCCCCGATCACGATTCGCGCCGACAAGCATACGGTCAGCGCCATCGACGCGCTGGCGTGTGCCATGGATCGCTCGCGCAACTACGTCGTCAACCAGGCGATCCGGCAGTATCTGGACGCGAATGCCTGGCAGATCGAGCGGATCAAGGAGGGTCTTGCCGACGCACGTGCAGGCCGTGTGTTTCCGGCCGACGACGTGCTCGCTGAAATTGCTGCCAGGCACGGTTGGCAGCGTTGATGCGGGGCGCGTTCACCGCTGCCGCGAAGCGGGATCTCAACGCCATCATCGAATACATCGCACTGGACAACCCGGCTGCTGCAGAAAAGGTCTTCAGGGCGATCGTCGCCGTCACGCCTCATCTGGCTGATTTCCCGGAGATGGGCCATGCCGGCCGGTTGCCCGGTACGCGCGAGCTCGCGGTTGCGGGACTGCCTTGCCTGATCGTGTATCAGGTGACGAGAAACGCGGTGACCATCATCGCCGTGTTCCATGGTGCCCGCGATCTGCCTCGCCTGCTGGCTGATCGGCGGCGGGGTCGCAAGCATCCGCGGCCCGCGCTTCGAACCCCGCGATGAAATCTGCGGCAGGTTCCGGCCTGCCGAGGTGGAAGCCCTGGCCAAGGTCGCAGCCCATTTCGGTCAGTCGGCGTTGCGTGGCTGCGTCCTCGATGCCCTCCGCCGTGGTCTCGAGGCCGAGGTTGTGGGCGAACTTGACGATGGCTTCGACCAGCCTGGCGACGCGCGGATCGCTTCCGATCAGGGTGACCAGCGACATGTCGATCTTGAGCTCGGTCGCGGGAAAGCGGCTGAGGTAGGTGATCGATGCGTAGCCGACGCCGAAATCGTCGATCGCCACCCGCATGCCTTGATCGCGCAGCCGGCGCAGCGCGTCGACGGTGGACTCGAGATCCTTGGCGAGCGCCGTTTCGGTGACCTCCGCGATCACCGACGTGGGCGGCAGTCCCCAGATGGCCAACGCGTCCAGCAATTGTTCGGCGCCGCCGCCGCGCGAGAGCGCCCGCGGCGAGAGGTTGATCGCGACCAGGAATCCCGGTGAACGGTGCAGCGCCGCCGCGTGCCGGAAAGTGGAGTGGATGCTCCAGCGCGTCAGCGCGGAAATCAGGTCGTTCTGTTCGGCAAAGGTCACGAAAGCGTTCGGCTTGACCGGCCCCAGTGTCGGGCTGGTCCAGCGTGCCAGGGATTCCACGCCGACGATCCGGGCATCGGCAAGCTGCCAGATCGGCTGGAACCAGGGAACGAGCCGGTTGGATTCGATGCTGTCGCGCAGTTCCTGGTAATCGATGCGTGGCTGTGCCGTGCGCAGGTCGTGGAACGCATAGGCTTCACCGCGCCGCTGCGCCTCGTCGGCGGCCAGTTGCGCGTTCCGCCACAGCTCGTCCGGTGTCGTCCCGTCCTGTGGAAACAGCGCCGCGCCGATTGCGACGCGCGCCTGCCACGGCGGCGTGCCGCGCGCGAAGCTGTGCGGCTTGTCGAAGGCCGCGGCAAGCTTCGCGACCGCCAGCAACACATGGCTGGGGCTGCGCATCCCCGGCAACACCGCGACGAAGGTCTCATCGCCGGACTGGAACGCGCGGTCGACGGGGCGCAGCGAATCGCGGATCAGGAGGGCGATCCGGGCCTCCGCCTGCGCGCCGCGCTCGCTGCCGTAACGCAGCGCGAGCTGGCGCAGTTCGCGGATCGAGACCACCAGCACCGCGAAACCGGTCGTGCCTGCGCCGGCGGCGTCGATCTGGTGTCCGATGGCCGCGTGAATCGCATCGCGGTTCAGCATGGCTGGCGCCTCGTCATGTCGAAGCCAGGAACCCGGACGTGTCGATGGCGTAGGCGTCGACCGGAAGCGCCCGGGCGATTTCGACGGTGTGCCCGTCGGCCGTCTGGTTGAGCAGGTCGAACACCCGGAAATCCGGCAGCGGCCGCTGGTCCGGACTGCTGATCACCAGCACCGTCGGGCGCAGCCGGCGCACGTGATTCTGCTCCAGCACCACGGCCACTTCGCCGGTCGAAAGCTGGACGCGCGAGCCGGTCGGATATACGCCGAGGCAGACCAGGAACTGCTCGACCAGCTCGGTCTGGTAGAGCGTGTCGCGTGCGCGGTAGATCTCCTGCAGCGCCTCGTGTCGCGAGCGCGGTGCACGGTACGGGCGGATGCTGGACATGGCGTCGTAGGAATCGATGATGGCCAGCATGCGCCCCGCCATCGGGATCGCGTTGCCGGCGAGCCGGTCGGGATAGCCGCTGCCGTCGTGGCGCTCGTGGTGCGTGCGCAGCACGTCGAGCACGTCGGGATCGGTGACGCCGCCGGCCTGCGCGATGTCCAGGCCGTGCGGCACGTGCGTGCGCACGATGGGGATGTCGGCGGGCTGCAGCGGCCCGGTCGATCGCAGCAGCGCCTCGGGGACGCGCGTCTTGCCGACATCCATCAGCAGTCCGCCGGTGGCGAGGCTCACGATCGTGCCCTCCGGCAGGCCCAGGTGGCGGCCGAACGCCGCCGCGAGCGCGCCGCAACTGATCGCGTGGCTGTAGGTGTAGTTGTCGTGGCGGCGCAAGCC
>JBOHYX010000018.1:0-15531 GCA_050738115.1 Rhodanobacteraceae bacterium | reverse complement strand
GTGGTGCGGACTCGGCGCCCGCCGCCAACGGCCTCGCGCTCGACTCCTCCAACTACGGCACGACGCTCAAGCAGCTCTCCGATGGCACGTCCGGCGAAGCGTCATCGATCCTCGCGGCCGTGCAGAAATCCTGGAGCGGCCTCGAGGCGCCGGTGCGCAAGGTGATTACCGCCGCGCCGACGCTGGTCACGGTCAAGACCTCGGCGGCGCAGGCCGCGGCGGACTCGCAGGACGTGCTGCTCAAGGCCAACAGCGTGTCCGCGTCGCTGGGCAAGTTGACGCAGACACGGCCGTTCCCCAACGTGTGGTGGGGCCTCCTGTTTGCGTTGATTGCGGTGGCGCTGGCGGTGATCCTGGCCTTCAGCTTCATCGGTGCCGAGCGCAAGCGCTCTGCCGAAAGCCGCAAGCTCAATGAGCGCAACCAGCAGGCGATCATGCGCCTGCTGGATGAGATGGGCACCCTCGCCGAGGGCGACCTCACCGTCAAGGCGACCGTGACCGAAGACATCACGGGCGCGATCGCGGATTCGGTGAACTTCGCGGTCGAGGCGCTGCGCTCGCTGGTGACCACGATCAACGAAACGGCCGTGCGGGTGTCGTCCGCTGCCCAGGAAACCCAGGCCACGGCCAAGCACCTCGCGGACGCGGCCAACCAGCAGGCCGAGCAGATCACCTCGGCGTCCTCCAAGATCAACGAGATGGCGGTGTCCATCGACCAGGTGTCGAAGAACTCGGCCGACAGCGCCGAGGTGGCGCAACGCTCGGTGCAGATCGCCTCCAACGGCGCGCAGATCGTGCGCCAGACGATCAGCGGCATGGACTCGATCCGCGAGCAGATCCAGGAAACGTCCAAGCGCATCAAGCGCCTCGGCGAGTCTTCACAGGAAATCGGCTCGATCGTCGAACTCATCAACGACATTGCCGAGCAGACCAACATCCTGGCCCTGAACGCGGCGATCCAGGCCGCGTCGGCGGGCGAGGCGGGCCGCGGCTTCGCGGTGGTCGCCGACGAGGTGCAGCGCCTCGCCGAGCGCGCGACCGGCGCGACCAAGCGCATCGAGGCGCTGGTGCAGACGATTCAATCGGACACGGTCGAGGCGGTCAGCTCGATGGAGCAGACCACGACGCAGGTGGTGAACGGCGCGCGGCTCGCGGAGGACGCGGGCACCGCGCTGGGTGAAATCGAAAAGGTGTCGAGCAACCTCGCGGGGCTGATCCAGGGCATTTCCAGTGCGGCCCGCCAGCAGTCGGCGGCGGCCACCAACATCAGCTCCACGATGAGCTCGATCCAGCAAATCACCGCGCAGACCTCGGTCGGCGCCAACCAGACCGCGGAATCGATCGGCAACCTCGCGCAGCTCGCGCAGGAATTGCGCCGCTCGGTCGCGGACTTCAAGCTGCCGGCATAACCGGCGGGGCTCAGCATGACAGCGGGCGACGACAGCGTGTCCACCGCCACCGGCCCGGCCGGTGTGGCTGCCCTCGCGGCCGACGGCCCGGCGGGCGGGGAATCCGGCGGCGTGGCGCGCGAATCGGCGATGCAGCTCGAAGACCACATCGACTTTTCGACCCTGGGCTGGGTCAAGCCGCAGATCGACCAGTTGCTCTCCGAAGCGCGCCAGGCGCTCGAGGCATTCGCCGAGGCGCCCGGCGACAGCGGGTTGATGCAGAGTTGCGCAGGGCTGCTGCACCAGGTGCTCGGGACCCTGCGCATCGTCGAGTTGTACGGCGCGGCCGAACTCGCCCAGGAAATGGAGCATCTGGCGCAGGCGGTGCTGGATGGACAGGTCGCCAGTCGCGACGACGCCTTGGGCGTGTTGATGCGC
This sequence comes from Rhodanobacteraceae bacterium, assembly GCA_050738115.1. Taxonomy (GTDB): domain Bacteria; phylum Pseudomonadota; class Gammaproteobacteria; order Xanthomonadales; family Rhodanobacteraceae; genus 66-474. The sequence continues at coordinate 13,705 of JBOHYX010000018.1, read as the reverse complement.
GGGCTGGTGCAATTGCCCGACTACCTCGACCTCATCGACGCCGGCCACAAGGACATCCCCGTCGTCCTGTTGCCGCTACTCAATGAATTGCGTGACGCGCGCGGGGCCGAACCCGTCGACACGCGCGTCCTGTTCCATCCGGACCTCGATCGCGCACTGCCCGAGGACACCGACGGTGCGCGGGCGGCGTATCCGTTTGCCGACCTGCGCCGGCACGTGATCGCCATCCGCGAGCGCTTCCAGGTCCCGCTGCTGGCGTGGACCCAGGGCAAGCCACCCGATTTCGCCGCGATGCGCGATTGCATGGACGCACTGCGTCCGATCAGCCATGCCGCGTCCGCGCGCCGCCTGTGGTGGATCGCGGCCGGCGTGCTCGACGCGCTCGAGAAAGGGCGCCTGGACCACCATCTCGCCAGCCTGCGCCAGCAGTTCGCGCACCTCGATCGTGCGCTGCGCCGCGTGCAGGATGAGGGCGAGGACGTGTGCGACGACGAGGACGCTCGCGAACTTGCCCGGACGCTGCTGTACGCCATTGCGCAGGCGGCGCCCGGAGTGGGGCGCAGCGACGTCGTCTCGCGTTGTTTTGCGCTCGACGGCATGGTTCCGAGTGGCGCCGAGTTCGAGCGCGCGCGCGCGGCGATGTCGGGGCGCAACCGTGCACTGCTCTACACCGTCGCCAAGGCGGTCCGCGATGACCTGCTGCGCGTCAAGGAGGGTCTGGACATCTTCCTGCGGCGCGAGGACCGCAATCCGCAACAGCTTGCCACGCACCTCGAAACCCTGCAGCGGGTCGGCGATACGCTGCGCGTGCTTGGGTTGGAAGCCCCCGCAGGCATGATCGCCGAACAGCGGCGCACGATCGCCGAGATCCTCGACGGCGGGCGCGAAGCAAGGCCGGAAACGATCCTGGATGTCGCCAGCGCGCTGCTGTACGTCGACGCCTCGCTGGAGCACCACAGCGACCGGCTGGGCGCGGACGAGCGCAATGACGACGTGTTGCCGCCCAGCGAGGCGCGCAAGATCATGCGCGCACTCATGCGCGAGGCGGGCGCGAACCTCGGCAAGGTCAAGGACCACATCACGGCCTTTATCGAGTCGTCATGGTCGCACGCCGAATTGGCCGCGGTTCCGAAGCTGCTGGCGGAAGTCGGCGGCGCACTGCGCATCCTGAATCTCGAGCGGCCCGCCGACCTCGTCGACGGAATCGACCGCTACATCGACAACGAGCTGATCGTCGACCGCGCGGTACCCACCGTCGAGGCCATGAACCAGCTTGCCGACGCCGTCGCCGCGGTCGAGTACTACCTCGAAATCGGGCACGACGCGAACGCCAGCGATAGCCGCATCCTCGATGGCGCCCGCCACAGCCTCGAATTGCTGGGCTACTGGCCGGTCCCGGTCCGTCGCGAGCCCGCCAAGACCGTCGAGGTGCTGGAGACCGCACCACCGGTGCCCGCCGAAACCGCCACGCCGTCCGCAGCGCCGACTGAATCCGCGTCGGTCGACACCCCGCCGGCACCGACGGTCCCGGGCACCGGGCCCGGCCACTGGATCGAAGTGGACGAAGAGGTCCTGGAACCGGTGGACGGCGGGGCCGCGACCGTCGACACCGCCTTCCAGGACGCCGCGGGCATCGACGCGGAAATCCGCGAGGTATTCATCGAGGAAGTCGGTGAGGAAATCGCCAACCTCAGCGTCAACCTGCCAACCTGGAAATCCAGTCCCGAAGACCTCGACACGCTCAAGGACCTGCGGCGCTCGTTCCACACGCTCAAGGGCTCGGGCCGGCTGGTGGGTGCCGCGGCGCTCGGCGAGTTCAGTTGGAAGATCGAGAACATGCTGAACCGCGTGCTCGATCATTCCATCCAGCCGGACGCGAACGTGCGGGCGCTGGTGGACGCAGCCGTGGCGACGTTGCCGAAGCTGCACGCGGCACTCCAGGGCGAGTGCGTGACACTCGATCCGCCGCTGGAAGCGATCATGCAGACCGCGGACAGGCTTGCGGCGGGCGAACCGGCGCGGGTCGCGGACCTGGAGCGTGCCTACCGTACGGTGGTCCGCAAGGCGCGCCGCTGGGTGCCACTCCCCGAACCGGCGTCCGACGCGACCGTTATCGAACCGGTCGAGCCGGTTCCGGCGTCATCGGAATCCGGCCTGCCGGTGGTCGATCCGATTTTGCTCGATGTGTTGCGGACCGAAGTCGCCCAGCACCTCGACGGCATGCGCGCGTACCTGGCGCGGGATGCCGGCCATGACGTACCGGTCGACGACGAGTTGGCGCGCTCGGTGCACACGTTGCACGGCGCCGTGGCGATGGTCGGCATCGAATCGCTCGCAGGCGCGCTGGCGCCCGCGGAAGTCTGGGTCCATCGCGTGCATGGCGCCGGTGCGGCACTCGATCGCGAGGGCTGCGATGCGTTGCGCGACGCGATCGCAATGACCGAATACGTGCTGGCGCAATTCGATGCGCCCGCGCCCGACGTGCCGGATGCGACGGCGTTGACCGAGCGCTTGGAACGCTTGCGCGATCACTGGTCGAAAGCTGCTCTGCCGGAGAGCCGCGAATCGGGAATCGGCAATCGGGAATCGGAATGCGAGGCCGAAGCCGAACGCGCCGCCGCCGAACGAGCCGAGCAGGAACGTGTCGCGGCCGAACAAGCCGAGCAGGCGCGCATTGCTGCGGAAAAGGCGGAGCAGGAACGACTGGCTGCCGAACGAGCCGAACAGGAACGGGTCGCGGCCGAACGGGCGGAGCAGGAACGTCTGGCCGCGGCGCAAGCCGAGCAGGCGCGCATCGCTGCCGAGAGCGCCGAACAGGAACGCGTTGCGGCCGAACAGGCCGAGCAGGAACGCCTGGCTGCGACGCAAGCCGAGCAGGCGCGCATCGCTGCCGAGAGCGCCGAACGGGAACGTGTCGCGGCCGAACAGGCGGAGCAGGAACGCGTCGCCGCGGAGCAGGCGGAGCAGGAACGACTTGCGGCCGAGAGAGCTGAGCAGGAACGACTCGCGGCCGAGAGAGCCGAACAAGAGCGCCTTGCTGCGGAACACGCGGAACAGGAGCGCGTTGCCTCGGAGCAGGCCGAACAAGAGCGCCTTGCCGCGGAACAAGCCGAACAGGAACGCATCGCCGCCGAGAAGGCCGAGCAGGAACGTATTGCGGCCGAACAAGCCGAACAGGATCGCATCGCGGCAGAGAAAGCCGAGCAGGAGCGCCTCGCCGCAGAACAAGCAGAGCAGGCGCGGTTCGAGGCCGCACGCGCGCAAGCCGCCGAAGAACTTTCGGCGTCCGCGCTGCCGCCGTTCCCGGATGACCCGCAGCCCGACGGCGCCCTTGATATTCCCGATCTCGATCTCGAGCTGGTCGAGTTGTTCACGGACGAGGCCGGCGAACTGCTGGATGGCAGCGACAGCTTGTTGGCCACGTTGCGCACCGCGCCCGGCGACACCGAAAGCATGCACGGCCTGCAGCGCAACCTGCACACGCTGAAAGGCGGCGCGCGCGTGGTCGGTCTAGGCCAGGTGGGCGACCTCGCGCACGCCATGGAGACCCTGCTCGAGAAGGTCGGCGCCGCCGGCAGGGATCTCGCACCCGTCGAGATCGATGCGCTCGAACGCGGCTTCGACCGCCTGCACGATCTCGTCGAGCGCATCCGCCAGCGCCAGGCGATTGCGGCGCCCGCCCGGGCCATCGCCAGGTTCAATGCGCTGGCCGCCGGGCAAGCGATCGATACCGCCCCCGAGCCTGTCGCCACCGAATCCGTGACGCGCCCGCCACCACCGCCCGCGCCGCGCGAGGCGCCGCAACTAGTGGAAGCGGAGTTGCACGCGCCAGCCGAGATGATCCGGGTGCGCTCCGACCTGCTCGATTCGCTCGTCAACGCGGCCGGCGAGGCATCCATCTACCGGGCGCGCCTGGAACAGCAGGTCGGCAACTTCCATTTCAACCTCGTCGAACTGGACCAGACGGTATCGCGCTTGCGCGAGCAGTTGCGCAAGCTCGAAATCGAAACCGAGACCCAGATCCTGTCGCGCTACCAGCGCGACAACGAAGCCGGTGCCGGCGCCAACTTCGATCCGCTCGAACTCGACCGCTTCTCGAACCTGCAGCAGTACTCACGCGCGCTCGCGGAATCCGTGTCCGACCTCGCGTCGATCCAGGACATCCTCGACGACCAGGCGCGCCAGTCGGAAACCCTGCTGCTGCAGCAGTCGCGCGTCAACGCCGATTTGCAGGATGGCCTGATGCGCACGCGCATGGTGCCGTTCGAATCGTTGGTACCGAACCTGCGCCGCACCCTGCGCGGCGCCGCCGATGAGCTCGGCAAGCGTGCCCAGCTCAAGGTCGTCGGTGCGCAGGGCGAAATGGACCGCAGCGTGCTCGAGCGCATGAAGGCGCCGTTCGAGCATATGCTGCGCAACGCCCTGACCCACGGCATCGAGGATCCGGCCGAGCGCGTCGCGCGCGGCAAGCCTGCGGATGGCACGGTGACCATCGAGGTCGGTCGCCAGGGCACCGAAGTGCTGGTCCGGGTTTCGGACGATGGCGCGGGCTTCGACCGCGACGCGATCCGCGCCAAAGCCATCGAGCGCGGCCTGCTGAAACCCGACGTGGCCGTGGCGGACAGCGAGTTGCTCAATTGCGTGCTGCAGACCGGGTTCTCGACCGCCAGCACCGTCAGCCAGTTGGCCGGGCGCGGCGTCGGCATGGACGTCGTCGCCAGCGAGATTCGCCAGCTCGGCGGGTCGCTCGACATCGAATCCGAGCGGGGCAAGGGCACCACGTTCAACATCCGCCTGCCGTTCACGCTCGCCGTGACCCAGGCCATCACGGTGCGCGCCGGCGAAGCCGTGTTCGCGATTCCGATGACGTCGCTCGAGGCGGTGTCGAGAATCCCCCGCCAGACGCTCGCCGAACGGCTGGCATCGGCGAACCCCACGATCGATTACGTGGGCGAAACCTACACGCTGTACGACCTGCCTGCCTTGCTTGGGCTTGGCGACGGCAATCCCGCGGAAGGGCCGGGGCAGCTCCCGCTGTTGATGGTCCGCGCCGGCGACCTGCGCGCGGCGATCCGGATCGATGGCGTGATCGGGTCGCGCGAGATCGTGGTCAAGCCCGTCGGCCCGCAGGTCAGCAACGTGCCCGGGATGTTCGGCGCGACGATCATGGGCGACGGTTCGGTCATGCTGATCCTGGACCTTGCTCCGTTGGTCCGGCACAGCCTCGCAGGCCACGCGGCCACCGTGGCTGAGTCCGGCCAGGCGACGCCCGTGCCCGAAAGCCCCATCGCGGCGCCGGCCCGGGAATCGCAGGGACCGCGCGTGGTGATGATGGTCGACGACTCGATCACGATGCGCAAGGTCACCACGCGGGTGCTGGAACGCGAACAACTCGCGGTCATCACCGCCAAGGACGGCGTGGATGCATTGGAAAAGCTGCAGCAGCACGTTCCGGACGTGATGCTGCTCGACATCGAGATGCCGCGGATGGACGGCTTCGAACTCGCGACGCACATGAAGAACGATGCACGGTTCCGCCACGTGCCGATCATCATGATCACCTCCCGCACCGGCGAGAAACACCGCCAGCGCGCGTTCGAGATCGGCGTCGATCGTTACCTCGGCAAGCCGTACAGCGAGGCGGAGCTCATGCGCAATGTCAGCGAACTGTTGGAGACTGGCCATGGTTGATCCGGCGTTGCCCGCGCGCCCCCGCGTCGCGCTCGTTTTCGGCGACGCGGATGCCGTCGGCCGCCTGCGCGAGGCCGTGGGCGGGCATCTCGAAATCGTGTATGAAACGTCCGCCGCGGAATTCGATGCCGCCCGCCTCGCGGATTCCGGCGCGACCGCCGCGCTGGTGAACCTCGATGGCTGTGATTGGCTGGAGGACATCCAGGCACGGCTTGGTGACGTGGGCGTCGCGGTGGTATTCAACGATCCGGCGATCTCGAGGAATCTCAAGGGTTTCGAGCAGGCGCGCTGGCTGCGGCACCTGACCGCCAAGCTGAGCGGCAGTACGGACTATGACCCGCCGCGGCCGCGGGATACCGGGGCTGACGCGCCGCGGGCACGTGCGGATTCCGGCGATCCGCTGCCGGACCACGCCGCCGCGCCGCCGCTGCTGGAGCCCGGGTTTGCGAAGGTTTCCGCCAACGATGCCGCGGAACCTGCGTTCGACGCGCAGGTTCCGGTCGCGGTGGACATTCCCGAGGCGTCGGCGGCGCCCCCGGACTTGGATGCCGACGGTGCGCTCGGACTCGACCTGGACACCGAGGCGTTGTCGGCCATGATCGATGCGCGACTTGCCGAAACCCACGGCACGGCCGCGCCGGAATCCACCGAGGTATGGCGTGTCGCCGACGTCGAAGCCGCTCCAGCGGTCGCGTTGACGCCGCCCGCGACGCCCGGAGCCCAGGCGAACACTGCCACGAATGCGCGGACGTCCGCGGCCCCGATTGATGAGGACGATGTGCTGAAGGGGCTGCCGTCGGTGGACGACTGGCAGTTGGTCGATCCCGACGCGCCCCTCGCCGAGGCCGAACGCCCGCGGCAGGATGACCCATCCGGGCCCGCGGTCCCGGCTGACCTTGCAGGGCTCGAGCTTGTGCCCGTCGAAATTGCCATGCCGATCGAGCGCCACGTCGAACCCGTCGAACGCTGGATGCAGGTCGGTAATCTCGGCCAAGGCCGTCGCGTCAGGCAGAAGGAACCGGCACCGGCCGCCGACGAGGATCGCGCATGAGCGAGCTCCAGGCGCTGCCCAACGAAATCCGTGGCGTGATGCTTTCGGTCACCGGCGGGCGCGTGCTCGTACCCAGCACCACCATGGCCGAGGTCATTACTTACGTGCATCCCGCGCCGGTCGAAGCGGCACCGCCGTGGTTGCTCGGCCGCCTGGCGTGGCGGGGCTGGAACGTGCCGGTGCTCGCGTTTTCGGTGCTGGCAGGCGTGGCGGCGCACGAGCCGACCGAGAACAGCCGCGTCGCGATCCTGAAGGCGTTGACCGGGCACGTGCGGCTGCCCTATTTCGGCGTCCTGACCCAGGGTTTTCCGCGCCTGACCCTCGTTTCCGAAGCGACGCTGCTGCCGGATGGCGAGGCGGAAGAGCCACCGGCTGGCGTGCGTGACCGTGTGACGATCCACGACGAGCCGGCCTGGATTCCCGATCTGGCCGCGGTCGAGTCGCTGATCGTCGGCGCTTTGGCGGCCGCCGCCTGAGTGCACCACTGCCTGGTCGATCCAACCATCGCAGGCGTTCAGAAATCGCCGTAGACGGCCTGCAGCGCCGCGAGTGCAACGATGCCCGCCGTTTCCGTGCGCAGGATGCGGGGTCCCAGCGTGAGTTCCCGGTAATCCGCTGCGCGAAGGCGTGACAGGTCGCCGTCGTCGAAGCCGCCCTCAGGGCCCACTGCGATGGTCATGGCTGGAGGCAGCGCACCCAAGCTGCGCAATCCACCCGGTTGACCCGGCTGCAGTACCCAGCGCGCGGCGGGTCTCGGGGCCGTGTCCGCCGCGAGGAAGGCCTCGAGGGCGAGCGGCGCGGCGATTTTCGGCAGCACGTTGCGTCCCGATTGCTCGCACGCGGCGATGGCGATGGCCCGCCAGTGGTCGACGCGTTTTTTACCGCGCACCGCGTCCAGTCGCACTTCGCTGCGCGTGCTGACCACCGGCACGATGTCGACCGCGCCCAATTCAGTGGCCTTCTGGACGACCCAGTCCATCTTTTCGCCGCGTGCCAGGGCCTGCACCAGCGTCAGCCGCAGCGGCGATTCCCGCGCGGGTGCCGCGACCGCGTCGATTCGCGCGCAGGCGTGGCGTTCGCCGCCGGGCAACAGGCGCGCGACATACTGCCGCCCGTCCCCATTGAACAGCGTCACGCGGTCGCCGACCTTCAGCCGCAGTACCCGCAGCGCGTGCCGCGCCGCGCTGGCCGGCAGCCGCAATTCGCAGCCGGGCTCCAGCGGCGCATCGATGAACAGGCGTACCTCTCGCATGGCGGAATTTTCGACGCTGGGAGGGGTCCAACGGACAGTATGAATGAAGTCTGTCGTGCCCAGGCGCCGCCGCGACCGGTGGTCCGCCGCAGGCGCACAATGCACCAGTCGAACCAGTTGGAGGTCGACCATGAACAAGCGCCTTCTCTGCACGGCCCTGTTGGCGATTTGTGGGACTGCCGCGCTGGCGATGCCGGCGTTCGCACAGAACCGCGCCGACAGCACGCAAACCCAACCCACGGCGGCCGCCGCGTCGAACCAGGCCGCACCGAACCAGAAGACGGCGACATCCCATGACCGGGACGCCCGAAAGGTGAGTCCGTTGCTGGGTACCCGCATGTGCATCCGCGATACCGGCAGCCTGATTCCCGCACCCAAGGGCCAGTGCCTGCCGGTGCCGGGCAACAGCTACAGCCAGAAGGACATCCAGCGAACCGGCGCCACCAACATTGGCCAGGCACTGCAGATGCTGGATCCGTCGGTCACCGCCGGGCATTGAGTCTCCTGACTGGCCCCAAGTCCCCGCTCGTCATTCCGGGCTGCCCGCAAAAGGCGCGGGCAGTCCGGGCATGACGATGATGGAATGACGTGCGCTGGTTTGCGGGCGGTGCTTGAGGTTGATTTTTGCGGTCGTCCCTGATCGCCGCTGCGTCGGGGATTCTGGCGACGTGATCGGTGGGCGAGCCGGGAAGATCGGAACGACCATTCCGAGTCGAATCGTCGCGGCGCGCGATCGCGTTCGCGTATCGCTATTCTTCGCCGCATGAACGATACGAGGGATGCGGCATTTCTCGATCAAGCGCTGGACGTGGCGCTGTCGGCAGCGCGCGACGCGGGCAAGCGCATCATGCGTTACTTTGGGCGCGGCGTCGCGGTGGAGTTCAAGGCCGACGCCACGCCCGTCACCATCGCGGATCGCGAAGCCGAAGACATCATCCGCGCGACGCTGCGGCGTGCTTTCCCAGGTCACGCGATTCTCGGCGAGGAACGTGGACGCGAGGGCGACAGCGAGTTCCTGTGGCTGGTCGACCCACTCGACGGCACCAAGAGCTTCGTTCGCGGCACGCCCTTTTTTTCGACCCAGATCGCCCTGCAGCGCGCGGGCGAACTGGTGCTGGGCGTGTCGCACGCGCCGGTTTATGGCGAAACCATGTGGGCGCGCCGGGGCGGTGGTGCGTACCGCGATGGCCAGCAGGTCCGCGTCGCCGACACGCGCGATCTGCACGCGGCGGCGCTCTCGCTCGGCAACATCCGCTCGCTTGCGGACGATGTCCGCCGCTGGTCTGCGCTTGGGCGGCTCGTTGGCGAGGTCAACCGGGTGCGTGGTTATGGCGACTTCTGCCACTACCACCTGCTGGCGCGGGGCGCGCTCGACCTTGTGATCGAGTCCGACGTCAACATCCTCGACGTCGCTGCGCTGGCCGTGATCGTGCGCGAGGCGGGCGGGGTATTCACCGACCTCGAAGGCGCGGCCCCGTCCCTGGATACGCGCAGCGTGCTGGCGTCCGCACCCGCGCTGCATCCGGCGTTGCTGCGCCGGTTTGCTGCCTGACGGGAACCCGGGGCGTGGCGGTCTTGTACGCTTGACAAAGCCGTGGAACCTGTCACGGTTGGACATGCGCAAGCGCCGGGGGCATCAGGGTTCCAAAGCGAACGAGGAGAACCGGAATGTCCGTGACCAAGATCATCGAACTGAGCGCGTCGTCGCCGAAGGGCATCGAGGACGCGGTGCGTCGGGGACTGGAGAAAGCAGGCAAAACGGTCAAGAATATCCGCGGCGCCTGGATCAACGACATCAAGGTTGAGACGGACGCGGACGGTGCCGTGAAAGAATGGCGGGTCAACATGCGCATCGATTTCGAGGTGGATTGACGCGCGTTATTCACCGCGCGTGGTGGACCGGCAATGGTGTGAGGGGGCATGCGGTTGACGGGGGAACGAAAAGACGATGGGCGGGGTGAGGTGGACGGTCGGTTGCGTCGAGGATGACCGGGACCAGGTCGAGTTGCTGCGCTTGTGGCTGGAGCAGGCCGGCTACGGCTGCGCGGTGTTCCGCACCGCCAGCGATTTCCGGCGCGGGCTCGGCAACGAGGCGGTCGATCTGGTGTTGCTCGATCGTGCACTGCCCGATGCGACGGGCTTCGAGGTGCTGTCGTGGATACGGCAATCGCCCAACGCGGGACTGCCGGTGATCTTTCTGACGGCCAGCGGCGAGGAGTCCGACATCATCGAGGGCCTCGCGGCGGGGGCCGACGATTACGTGGTCAAGCCACCCAAGCAGGGTGAATTGCTCGCGCGCGTCGCGGCGGTGATGCGGCGGCGCGGCGGTGACGTGGACGGCACGGACGTGTTGGAGCTGCCGCCCTACCAGATCGACCCGCAACGCCGCCAGGTCAGCGTCGGTGGCAAGCCCGCCGAGTTGACCCAGCGCGAGTACGAGCTGGCCTGTTACCTGTTCCGGCGCCAAGGGCGCATCGTCAGTCGCGATGCGCTGCTCGAGAACGTCTGGAACCGTGGCGGCGTCACCACCCGCACCGTGGATACGCACATCAGTCGGCTGCGCAAGAAGCTCGGCCTGTCGGGCGAACACGGTTGGCGGCTGACGGCGGTGTATCAGCACGGTTACCGCATCGAGCAAGGCTGATGCGATCGTCCATGATCGCCGCTCTGCCTCAAGTCGGGGTAACCTTCAAGTTCCGCGGTTGGTGAACACCAGAACGGCCATCCATGGCCTGACTGTCATGCCGATGCGATCATCCATGATCGCCGCTTCGTTGAACGTGGATGTAGGCTGCAATCGCCACGGCTGGCAAGTATCAGAACGGCCATCCATGGCCTGACTTTCAACGACAGCCGCTCCGAAACGGACAACTTGGTGGCACTGGACAAGACGATTCTCGAGACCTTGATGCGCCTGCACGCGGCAGCATGCGACGCTGGCGACCCCGAGGCGAACGCGATGACCGTCGCGACTGCCGGTCCGTCCGGTCGCGTGCACGCACGGACGGTGCTGTTGAAAGCCTTCGACGAGCGCGGGCTGACGTTTTTCACGAATTACGAAAGCGACAAGGGCACCCAGCTTGAGGCGAATCCGTGGATCGCGCTGTGCCTGCACTGGAAGCGTCCCGTTCCGCAGGCGCAGGTGCGTGTCGAAGGCCGCGCCGTCAAATTGCCGGTCGCGGAATCCGATGCCTATTTCGCGACCCGCGAGCGCCTCAGCCAGCTCGGTGCGTGGGCATCGAAGCAGTCGCAGACGATGTCCGCGCATGCCGAGCTGGACCGGCGCGTCGCGGAATTCGAGCGCAAGTTCGCAGACCGTGAAGTGTCGCGTCCGCCGTACTGGGGCGGCTATCGTGTGCTGCCCGAACTCGTGGAATTCTGGTACGCGGGCGAGCATCGCTGGAACCAGCGCGAACGTTGGGAGCTCACGGATGGCGCGTGGGCGATGCGGTTGCTGTACCCGTGACGATTGGACCACAACGCATCGTCTGCCTGACCGAAGAACCGACGGAAGTCCTGTACGCCCTCGGCGAGCAGGATCGCATCGTCGGCATATCCGGTTTCACGGTGCGCCCGCCGCGCGCGCGGAAGGAAAAACCCAAGGTTTCCGCGTTCACCAGCGCGAAGATCGAGCGCATCCTTGCGCTCGAACCCGACATGGCGATCGGGTTTTCCGACATCCAGGCCGATATCGCGCGCGACCTGATCAAGGCTGGCGTCGAGGTGTGGATCAGCAACCATCGTTCGGTGGCCGGGATCCTCGCGTACGTGCGGCGCCTCGGCGCGCTCGTCGGCGTACCCGACAAGGCCGAAGCCTATGCACGCGGGCTCGAGGCGCACGTTGCGAACGTGCACGCGCGGGCGGGGGAGTTGCCGCGCCATCCGCGCGTCTACTTCGAGGAGTGGGACGAGCCGCCGATCACGGGCATCCGCTGGGTCGCCGAGCTGATCCGGATCGCGGGCGGCGTGGACGTGTTTCCCGAGCGTGCGGAACAGGCGCTGGCGAAGAACCGCATCCTCGCCGATCCCGAAGAAGTGATCGGGCATCGACCCGACCTGATCCTGGCTTCGTGGTGCGGCAAGAAATTCCAGCCGGATCGCGTGGCCGCGCGCCCGGGCTGGGATGCGATCCCGGCGGTGCACGACGGCGAACTTCACGAAATCAAGTCAGCGATCATCCTGCAGCCGGGGCCGGCGGCGCTCACCGATGGACTGGATGCGCTGCACGCGGTGATTGCCCGCTGGGCGCGCGGCGCGCACGCCTGACTGTCGGGGATCGACGTCCCTGTTTTTTTTCGGCCGCCCCCCGGAAAAGCGGTTTCGCTCGCATTGCTCGCGACCTACTTTCCTTACGGGGAAAGTAGGCAAAGCCATTGCGCCGGGCATGCCGGTTTCGCCGACGTCGTGTCGGCGAAACTTCCCGCGGTGCTCGCCGGTCGCGCGCCGGCGCGAACTCGGCCATCCATGGCCTCGGACATGCGCGCCTTGCTCGCGCGACCGGCTGCGCGCCGCGGCGGCATGCAACGGCGCGTTTGTTGCTTCGATGCCGGCCATCCATGGCCTGATTCAAAGCGAGATCGCGCCATCTACTTCGTGCCACGACGCGCGCACGATGCGCGCCAATGGGGCCCCTCGAACACGGCGAGCGGGCGACGGAAAGGTCCGAAGGATGGCGCATAGGACGTGCGCCAGTTCGCCGTCGGCCCATGGACGGGCCGTCGGCGAACCCCGGCGGCCGCGCGCGGACCCGGAGCACAGGGAAGTGCGGAGGGCAGGTTCGCGGGGTGGCCTTTCTCTTGGTGACTTCTCTTTGGCCACGCAAAGAGAAGTTACCCGCCCGCCCGGGAGGCGGGCGGAAAAAGGACAGGAATGTCATGGTCGGCGACGCGAGATGCGTACCCTCACCCGGCGCTTCGCGCTCGCGCTACGCCCGCGTTCGCTACGCTCCGCGTCTCCCGGGGAAGAGGGAAAAACCGGCACCGTCAGACGGAATGCCCCACGTTCATCAACCACGCCACGATCACCGTCTGCACCAGCAGGATCACCAGGATCGCCAGCACCGGCGACAGGTCGAATCCCCCCAGCAGCGGCAACACCCTGCGGAACGGCTTCAAAATCGGCTCGGCCACCTTGCCGAGCAGCGGCACCACGGGATTGTGTGCATCGAGGTTGACCCAGGAGAGCAATGCCCACGCAAAGATCACGATCAGGTAAACGATCGCGAAGAAGTTGATGAGATCGGCAAGGGCCAGCACCAATACGCCGACGTTGGTCGACCAGAAGTCCACCGCGACCAGGCCCAGCAGCAGGTTCTTGATGACTTCCAGCGCCCACGCGACCAGCAGCGCTCCGATGTTGATGCGCCGCCAGGTCGGAACCGCACGCCGGATCGGCGCCAGCACCGGGTTGGTGGCGCGGTACAGGAACTGGCAGATCGGGTTGTAGAAATCCGCGCGTACGGCTTCGGCCAGCACCCGGGCCACGAACAGCAGGACCAGGCAACCGAACGCGAACTGGATCAGCAGCGCCAGCGCATTCGCGAGGTACGTCATTCGCCGGCATCCAGTTCGGCCGACATCTCCGCACCGCGCCGCTTGGCTGCGGTCAACGCGCGTTCGACCAGGCCGCGCAGTTTTCCCTGTTCGAATACGTCGAGTGCGGCGGCCGTCGTGCCGTGCGGGGAAGTCACCCGGCGCCGGAGTTCCGCCGCG
>JBOHYX010000017.1:0-15783 GCA_050738115.1 Rhodanobacteraceae bacterium | reverse complement strand
GCTCGACGGGGCACTGGAACTTGCCGCTGCGCGCTCGGCAAGCGGCAAGGGAAGCTGAGGCAACAGGACGTTGCCGAGGCCACCGCCACAGGCGCCATGGTCTTTGGCTACTTTCTGCCGAAACAGAAAGTAGCCCGCGCCGTGGGACGGCGCGGAAAGAGACAGGGATGTCGATCTGCATCGAGCAACGCCGCTGATTGCTTGCGACGACACGGGTACCGACACTCCCGCGCGCGACGGTCGTCATGACGTCAGCGAATTGCCAGCGCCACCACCATCCCGAGCCACACCACGCCGCCCACCCAGTTGTTGTTGCGGAACGCGGCGAAGCAGGCTTCGCGCTGGCGCCAGCGCATGTTCCAGAGCTGCCACGCGAACAGCAGCAGCGCCACGCCGAGTCCGATCAGGAACGGCCATTCGAGTTGCGCACGCTGCCCGGTCAGGAGCAGCGTGAACAGCAAGGTCGCCATCAGGATGCCGAGGATCGGAAGATCCGCGTCGCCGAACAGGATCGCGGTGGACTTGGCGCCCGCGCGGATGTCGTCGTCACGGTCGACCATCGCGTACTCGGTGTCGTAGATCGTCGAGAACAGGATATTGCCGAGGAACAGCAGCCAGCAGACCGGGGGCAGCGCGTTGGTGACGGCCGCGAACGCCATCGGGATGCCCCAGCCGAAGGCCATGCCCAGCACCACCTGCGGGAGTTGCGTGTAGCGCTTGGAGAAGGGATACAGCGCCGCCAGCGCGGCGCCGATGAACGACAGGTAGAGCGTCAGGCGGTTGGTGAACGCCAGCACCAGCACGAGGCCGAGCAGCGCCAAGCCGACGAAGCACGCGGCCGCCTCCCAGGGTTTCACGCGTCCGGCCGCAAGCGGCCGTCCGACGGTGCGGGCGACCTGTGGATCGAGCTTGCGGTCGGCGAAATCGTTCATCGCGCAGCCGGCCGAGCGCATCACGAACACGCCGACCGTGAACACCACGAGGTATTTCCACGGGGGGAAACCGTCGGCCGCCAGCCACAGCGCCCACCACGTCGGCCACAGCAGCAGCAGCGCGCCGATCGGGCGGTCGAGGCGCACCAGCACCAGCAGGTCGCGTGCCTTGTCGCGCCAGCCGGGCGGCAGCGCGCCCAGCAGGAACTCGAGCGTACGGGTCGAACGCGGCGAGGCGTCGGCCGGATGCGAGGTATCCGGCGTCGATGTCGGCGGCAGGTCCGCCGCGCGCAGGTCGAGCAACGGCAGTTCGCGCTGCGTGGCTGGCGGTGGCGCCGCGCGCTTGCGGTAGATTGGGCTGCGTTTCTTGGTCGGCATGCGTGCGAGAGGGGCGGATGGCGTGGGCAGGCGCGGGCGTCTACACGGCGGCCCGATTGTCGCGCACCCGGACGCGCGCGCCAATCACGTGGCGTGAGCCCTTGCCAAGCCGCCGGCATGAACCGTTATCCTCGACCGGCTCTGGTGCAGTGGAATGACACGATGAGCTTGATCCGTAACCTCGTTCGACACAAATCGGTGGAAAAGCTGCAGGCCGAGGCGGGCGGCAGCCGCGACTTCCGGCGCGTGCTGGGCGTGTGGCAACTCACCGCGATCGGCATCGGCGCGATCGTCGGCGTCGGTGTGTTCGTGCTGGCGCCGCACGAGGCCGCGCTGCACGCCGGCCCCGCGATCGTGCTGAGTTTCGTGATCGCCGGGATCGGCAGCGCGTGCGCTGCGCTGTCCTACGCCGAGTTTGCCGGAATGATCCCGGTGACCGGCAGCGCCTACACCTACGGCTACGCGGTGCTGGGCGAGTTTCCGGCGTGGGTGATCGGCTGGGATCTCCTGATCGAGTACGCGCTGATCGTGGCGGTCGTCGCCGCGGGCACGTCCAATTACCTGCAATCGTTGATCGAGCAGGTCACGGGCTGGCAGTTGCCGCTGGCGCTGCGGGGCGCGACGGGCGAAGGCGAGGGCATGGTGTTCAACCTGCTGGCCGCGATCGTGGCCCTGCTGATCGCCGGACTGCAGATTTTCCGCACGGAAATCGGCGCGCGCTTCAACACCGTGGTCGTGACGCTCAAGGTGGCCGGCGTCTTCATCGTGATCATCGTGGGCGCGTTCTACGTCGACACGCACCTGTGGCATCCGTTCATTCCGCACGTCGTCGAGCACGCCAACGGCGACGTGCAATACGGTTGGGCGGGCGTGATGGCGGCGGCCAGCATCGTGTTCTTCGCATGCTTCGGCTATGACACGCTCACCACCGCCGCGGAAGAGTCGAAGAACCCGCAGCGCGACCTGCCGTGGGCGGTGGTGCTATCGCTGGTGATCGCCATGGGCATGTACTTCGGGGTGTCGCTGGTCCTGACCGGGATGGTGCCGTATACCGACCTCAACGTGCCGGCGCCGGTGAGCGCAGCCTTCCAGGATCGCGGGTTGCACTGGGTCAGCGCGGTGATCAACGTGGCCGCGGTGGCCGGCATCGCCAGCGTAGTGTTCGCATTCATGCTGGGCGCGGCGCGCATCTGGTTTGCGCTGGCGCGCGACGGCTTGCTGCCGCACTGGTTCGCGGTCACCCATCCGAAATACGGGACGCCTTATCGCACCACCGCGATCCTCGGCGTGGTGACGGCGGTCACGGCGGGCTTCGTTCCGCTCACCGAGCTCGCCAAGCTGGTCAACATCGGGACCCTGTCGGCGTTCATCCTGATCTGCACCTCGGTGCTGGTGCTGCGCATCCGCAGGCCTGACATCGAACGCCGGTTCCGCACGCCGTTCGTGTACGTGGTGGCGCCGTTGGGGGTGATCTTCTCGTTGTTCCTGATCATCGGCTGGCCGTGGGTGACCGACGGGCATTTCCACCTGATCGGCGGCCTCGACGAGGACACCTACATCCGCTTCATCGTCTGGATGCTGATCGGCTTCGGGATCTACTTCACCTTCGGCATCCGCCACAGCGCGTTGGCACAGGAAGACTAAAAAAAGACTATAATCGGTTCTCGCCACCGGAGGCCGTCATGAGTTATTCCACCCAGATCAAGCCCATCAGCTATTTCAAGGCCAACGCGGCGGAGGTATTGGTGGAGCTGGCTGAAACGCGCGAGCCGATGATCATCACCCAGCACGGCGAAGCCAAGGCGGTGATCCAGGACGTCGTGTCGTATGAGCAGACCCAGGAAACGCTGGCGCTTTTGAAACTGCTGGCCATGGGCGAGCAGGACATCGAAGCGGGCAGGGTCAAGCCGGCGCGCGACGTGATCGCACGTTTGCGCAGCAAGCGGCGGGCGCGTTGATGCACCACGACGTCCTGCTGACCAATGAGGCGGCGGGTGATCTGGAAGCCATTCACGCCCACATCGCGCAATCGGACTCCGAGACCAGCGCCGACCGCGTACTCGATCTGCTGCTGGACATCGTCGCGACGCTCGAGCAATTTCCGGAGCGTGGCTCGCATCCCCGTGAGCTGCTGGCTTTGGGCCATCATGAGTATCGGCAAATCGTCCACAAGCCTTGGCGCGTCTTCTACCGCATTGCGGGGAAACGCGTGTACATGGTGCTAATCGCGGACGGCCGGCGCGACATGCGCACGCTTCTGGCGGACAGGTTGCTGCGAGCCTGAACGGTCGGTTGACTTGGGGCCGCGGCAGGGAGTTTGGGGCGGATGTGCCATCCGGCCCATGCGATGCACGGTGCCGGGTGCTACGTTCGCAGGATTCGCCCTGCGCACGGAGTCGTGCCATGCCCATCCAGCGCCGTCGTTCCGGTCCTTCCGGGCGCCTGATCGCGCTGTTCGTGTGTGGCTTGTCGGGCGCCGCGCTCGCCGGTACCGCGTCGGCGGCGGCAGGCAATGCCGCGCAAGCCGGGATTCCGCCGCCGCAGGACACGCCCTATCCCGGCACGATCCAGCTTGCCGTCGATGCGACGGATACCGCGCAGGGCATCTTCCGGGTCCACGAAGTGATTCCGGTGCAGGCGGGCGAGCTGACGCTGTTCTATCCGCAGTGGATCCCGGGCGACCATGAGCCCAGCGGTGAGATCGACAAGCTGGCCGGCCTCGAGATCACCGCCAACGGCAAGCGGCTGCCATGGCATCGCTACAAGTACGACGTGTACGCGTTCCGCGTCGACGTGCCGCAGGGCGTTTCCACAATCGATCTGAAGTTCGAGTTCCTGTCGCCGCGTACGCACGCCCAGGGCCCGATCCAGATGACCAACAAGATGATGGATCTGACCTGGCACAAGGTGTCGCTGTATCCGGCGGGGCATTACACGCGCGACATCACCTTCGCGCCCAGCATGACGCTGCCGGCGGGCTGGAAGTTCGGCAGCGCGCTGGAAGTGCAATCGCAGTCCGGCAATACCACCGTCTTCAAGCCGACGACCTACAACACCCTGGTCGATTCGCCGGTGTACGCCGGGATCAATTTCAAGCGCCTCGATCTCAATCCGGGCGACAAGGAAGGGCCGCCGGTGCACATGGATCTCGTCGCCGATTCGCAGAAGGATCTCGACGTCACACCGGACGAGCTGAAGGGCCTGCGCAATCTCGTGACGCAGGCGAGCCGCTTGTTCCAGTCGCACCATTACGACCACTACGACTTCCTCTTCTCGCTCTCGGACCACATGTCGGGCAACGGCCTCGAGCACCACCAGTCCAGTGAGGACGGCATCCGCGCCAACTACTTCACCGACTACAAGGACAACTGGGCAGGCGCGGGTTTCCTGCTCGCGCACGAGTACACGCACTCGTGGAACGGCAAGTTCCGTCGTCCGGCGGATCTGTGGACGCCGAACTTCAACGTGCCGATGGGCGATTCGCTGCTGTGGGTGTACGAGGGCCAGACCGAGTACTGGGGTTTCGTGCTGGCGACGCGCGCGGGGATGTGGACGCCCGACCAGTTCCACCAGGCGATGGCAACGACCGCCGCGACCTACGACCGCGACAGGCCGGGGTTCCAGTGGCGCACGGTCGAGGACACCACCAACGATCCGACCATCGCCCAGCGCGCATCGATCCCGTACCGCAACTGGCAGATGAGCCAGGAGTACTACAGCGCCGGGCAGATGACCTGGCTGGCGGTCGACGCCAGGATCCGCGCGCTGACACACGACAAGAAATCGCTGGACACCTTCGCCAGCGATTTCTTCGGCGTCGACAATGGCAGTTTCGTCACCAGAACCTACACCTTCGATGACGTCGTGAACGCGCTGAACAAGGTCGCTCCGTACGACTGGGCGAAGTTCCTGCACAGCTATCTGTACTCGCTCAACCCGCCGCTCACCAGCGGGCTCGAAATATCGGGCTGGAAGCTCGTCTACACCGACGAGCCGAACGACTTCGAAAAACTGCTCGCGCAGCGGATGCACACCGACGTTGCCTCCGCGTACGGGATCGGGCTCACGATCGGCAAGGACGGCAAGATCGGCGACGTGCGCTGGAACGGCCCTGCGTTCAAGGCCGGCATTGGTTCCGGCGACACGATCGTCGCGGTCGACGGCCAGAGGTATTCGCCCGAGGTGCTGAAGGATGCCGTCAAGTCGGCCAAGGGCGGACAGGCGCCGATCAGGCTGCTGCTGAAGCAGTTCGGCGAATTCAGGACCGTGGCCGTCGATTACCACGGCGGGTTGCAGTACCCGCACCTCGAGCGCGTCAAGGGGACGCCCGATTACCTCGACGACATCGTCAAGGCAAAGTAGCGCGACGTTCCGCCAACACACCTTGATGGTCATTCCGGAGCCCGCGCCGGTTCCATCGGCGCGGGAACCCGGAATCCAGATGTTGTATCAGCACCAGCCAGGAGCTGGATTCCGGATCGCGCCCACTGCGTGGGCACGTCCGGAATGACCAAACCATCTCCGGACGCCCTTCCCACGCACACGAAGGAGTTTCAAATGTCGTTCCTTCAAGAACGCTCGTGGTCAACATCGCTGGTACGCGCGGTGGTGCTGGTTGCATGGGTCCTTGCGGGCGCCGTGGTATCGGGCGGTGCACTCGCCGATGCGGCCGACGCGCACATCGTGCCGCCGCAGGACACGCCGTACCTCGGCACCATCGCGATCCACGTGGATGCGACCGATACCACGCAGGGCATTTTTCGTGTGCACGAAACCATTCCGGTGCAGTCGGGTGAGCTGACGCTGCTGTACCCGAAGTGGATTCCGGGTGCACATTCGCCGGCGGGGCCGATCGACATGCTGGCCGGGCTCGTCATCACGGCCAACGGCAAACCACTGCCGTGGCACCGCTACAAGTACGACGTGTACGCATTCCGGGTGGACGTGCCGCAGGGCGTTTCCGATGTCGACGTGAAGTTCCAGTTCCTGTCCGGGCGCGGCGAGCACTCGTTCGTCCAGATGACCGAAAAGATGCTGTCGCTCGAATGGAACACGGTGGCGTTGTATCCAGCCGGGCACTGGTCGCGCGACATCACTTTTGCGCCGAGCGTCACGCTGCCCGCGGGTTGGCAGTTCGGTACCGCGCTCGAGACGCAATCGTCGTCAGGTGACACGACCACTTTCAAGCCGACCACGTTCAACACGCTGGTCGATTCGCCGATGTATGCGGGCAAGTATTTCAAGCGCGTCGACCTCAATCCGGGTGGCAAGGTGCCGGTGCACATGGACATCGTCGCCGATGCGCCGAAGGACCTCGAGATGACGCCCGAGCAGTTGCAGGTGCACCGGAATCTCGTGACCCAGGCGTTCCGGCTGTTCGATTCGCACCATTTCGACCACTACGACTTCCTGTTCTCGCTGTCGGACCAGTTGAGCGGCAACGGCCTCGAGCACCACCAGTTGAGCGAGGATGGGTGGGGACCGGACTACTTCACCAACTGGGCCAACAACGCGCCGAACCGCGACCTGCTGGCGCACGAGTTCACGCATTCCTGGAACGGCAAGTTCCGCCGCCCCGCGGATCTCTGGACGCCGAACTTCAACGTGCCGATGGGCGATTCGCTGTTGTGGGTGTACGAGGGCCAGACCCAGTACTGGGGTTTCGTGCTGACGGCGCGCGCCGGGATGTGGACGCCCGCGCAGTTCCGCGACGCGCTGGCGATGGTCGCGGCGAACTACGACCGCAACCGCCCGGGGTTCGAGTGGCGCACGCTGGAAGACACCACCAACGATCCGACCGCCGCGCACCGCGCGATGCTGCCGTACCGGAGCTGGCAGATGAGCGAGGAGTACTACTCGGGCGGGCAGATGATGTGGCTCGCGGTTGACGCGAAGATCCGTTCGTTGACGCACGACAAGAAGTCGCTGGACACCTTCGCCAGGGATTTCTTCGGCGTCGACAACGGCAGCTTCGTGACGAAGACGTACACGTTCGATGACATCGTGAATGCGCTGAACGGCGTCGTGAAGTACGACTGGGCGACATTCCTCGATCGCTACGTCAATCAGTTGAACCCGCCGTTCACGCAGGGTCTTGCGACGAGCGGCTGGAAGCTCGTCTATACCGACAAGGAAAGCCCCTACGAGAAGCAGTACGAAGCCGAGCCCCAGTCGCCGCGCCACATCTTCAACTTCACGTACTCGATCGGCCTCACGTTCACGAAGGACGGCGGCATCAACGACGTGCGCTGGAACGGGCCCGCGTTCAAGGCCGGCATCGGCTCCGGCGGCACGCTGGTTGCCGTGAACGGCCAGGCGTACAAATCCAGCGTGCTGAAAGACGCGATCACCGCCGCCAAGGCCGACGGCAAGCCGATCGAACTGACGATCAAGTACCTTGGCGACTATCGCACGGTGCCGGTGGATTACACCGGCGGCCTGCAGTACCCCCACCTCGAACGGATTCCCGGAACGCCGGATTACCTCGACCAGATCATTGCGGCGAGGAAGTGATGTGCGCGCGATCGCAGTCCCATCGAAACGCATTCAGCGCGTATGTCGGGTGCGAAGCTGAGACAATATGTCTTTCGTCATTCCGGGGGTCACGCTCGTGAGAGCGTGGCAACCCGGAATCCAGCCCTTGCGCCCAGTGACAGGAAAACTGGATTCCGGGTTCGGCCTGCGATGAAGCTGCAGGCCGCCCCGGAATGACGAGACAGACGGTTTGCGATTATCGCCACACACGTTGTTGGTTCCGGAGTCCGCCATGCCCCCTCGCCGCAAATCCTCCACCCGCCGCTCGCGCAGCGCCGCCGCAACCGCTGCCGCTGCCGCGGCTCCCGCCTGGGCGGACAGCCCGGACGCGCGCATCCCGGAGCCTCAGGACAAGCCCTACGCCGGCACCATCGCGATCACCGTGGATGCGAGCGACACCTCGCAGGGCATCTTCCGCGTGCACGAAGCGATCCCGGTCGCGCCGGGCGAGCTGCTGCTCCTGTACCCGAAGTGGATTCCCGCCCACCATTCGCCGACCGGCCCGATCGACAAGCTGGCCGGGCTCACCATCACCGCGGGCGGCAAGCCGGTGCGCTGGACGCGCGACAAGTACGACGTGTACGCGTTCCACATCGACGTTCCGAAGGGCGTCGCGCAGATCGACGTGGTCTTCCAGTACCTGTCGCCGCGCAACCGCGGCGAGGGCCCGATCGAGATGACGCCGGACATGCTGGACCTCATCTGGGACAAGGTGTCGTTGTATCCCGCGGGCCGTTACACGCGACAGATCACCGTCGCGCCCAGCGTCACGCTGCCGCCGGGCTGGCAGTTCGGCACCGCGCTGGAGATGCAATCGCAATCGGGCGATACGTACACGTTCAAGCCCGTGACGTACGAGACGCTGGTCGATTCGCCGATGTACGCCGGTCGCCATTTCAAGCGCCTCGACCTCGATCCCGGCGCGAAGGTGCCGGTGCACATGGCGATCGTGGCCGACGCGCCGAAGTGCCTCGAGGTGACGCCCAGGCAGTTGCAGGTACACCGCAACCTCGTGCAGCAGGCGTACCGGCTGTTCGGCTCGCACCACTACGACCATTACGATTTCCTGGTCTCGCTCTCCGACCAGATGGGCGGCAAGGGCGTCGAGCACCACCAGTCGAGCGAGGACAGCACCTTCGTCGACTACTTCACCGACTGGAAGAACCACGCGGCCGGCCGCGACCTGTTCGCGCACGAATTCGAGCACTCGTGGAACGGCAAGTTCCGGCGCCCGGCCGATCTCTGGACGCCCAACTTCAACGTGCCGATGGGCGACTCGCTGCTGTGGGTGTACGAGGGCCAGACCCAGTACTGGGGCTTCGTGTTGACCGCGCGCGCGGGGCTGTGGAGCTCCGCCGAGTTCCACGACGCGCTGGCGCAGGTCGCTGCGCGCTACGATCGCGAACGCCCGGGCTTCGAGTGGCGCAACATCCAGGACACCACCAACGATCCCACCATTTCGCGGCGCTCGCCCAAGCCCTACCGCAACTGGCAGATGAGCGAGGACTACTACTCGGGCGGGCAGCTCGTGTGGCTGGCAGTGGACGCAAAACTGCGTTCGCTCACGCGCGGCAGGAAGTCACTCGACACCTTCGCCAAGGCATTCTTCGGCGTCGACAACGGCAGCGTCGTGCCCAGGACGTACACCTTCGATGATGTCATCGCGGCGCTGGACGGCGTCGCGAAACACGACTGGGCCGAATTCCTGCGCTCACGCATCGACGCCAACGCGCCGCCGATGGACGGCATCGAGGCGTCGGGCTGGAAGCTCGTCTATACGGACAAGCAAAGCGAATACGAAAAGCAGCTCGGCAAGCGCTACCAGTACCAGCCGGGGTTCATGTATTCGATCGGCCTCGCGGTCGGCAAGGACGGCGTGATCCGCGACGTGCTCTGGAACGGTCCCGCGTTCAAGGCCGGCATCGGTTCGGGCGGGACGCTGGTCGCGGTGAACGGCCACGCGTACAAGCCGGAACTCCTCGAGGATGCGATCAAGGGCGCCAGGGGCGGCAAGGCGCCGATCGAGTTGCTGGTCAAGCAGCAGGACCACTACCGCACGGTTCCCGTCGATTACCACGACGGCCTCAAGTATCCGCACCTCGAGCGGATCAAGGACGCGCCGGATCATCTCTCGCGGATCATCGAGGCGCGGTAGGCGCAACCTGGCGCGCGCCTGCAAACGCTTTGGGACCTCCGGGCTTTTGTAGGAGCGGGCCTTGCCCGCGACCGGGCGCCGCACGCGATTCGGGGTCGCGCGCAGGCGCGCTCCTACATGTTGCTCCGGTGCGTCATCGCTGTTGTAGGAGCCGCCCTCGGCGGCGACCGGCGTTCGACGATCACCACGACGTCATCGGGGGCACAGGGTCGCCAACCGCCGACGCGGTGGAGCGGCCAGACAACGCTGCTCGCACTGCGCGTTCGTCATCAGGCGAGAGCGCTTGCTGCAACGCTATTTCACCGGCAACGCGAATCGCGACGGGAACACCATCGCGGTAGGCGATGCGCGAAGTGACGAGCGTCGGAACCCTCGTCCCGGCCAGTGCGATGCCAACGAGGTTCAGCGGATCGGCGCCGCTGATTGCAACGCATGCACCATCAGGCGCGCGCCTGCGCACGCGGCGCAGCCCCTCCACGGCTTCCGGCAACGCGAACTGCTCGCCGGCGATGCCCTCGACGAAGCGTCCGCCGCGGATTTCGCCGCGTGCTTCCAGCCGCTGGTACACGCGTCGAAGTTCGCGCCATGGCGGCAGCCACGCCGCTTCGCGCTGCAGCAGTTTCCAGGACACCACGCCCCAGCGGCGCAGCAGCACGCGCGCGACGTGCTCGATGGCTTCGCCTTCAACTTCCCTTCCGCCCGGACAGGGGTATCTTGAGACCCCCTCTCCCGAAGGGAGACGGACAGAACCTGCATTTCGCACCAAGCTCCAGCGTCCCGCGTCCTCGACCCCGCTCAGCATGTGCCGGGCAAGCCGTCGGTGCCGCGTGTTGTTGCGGCGCGCGGCGGGCAGCAGCAGCGCGCGCAGCCCTGCGAAACTGTCGGAGCCGACGACGCCCGTTGCGACGAGTTCACCCAGCGCGTCTTCCAGTTCCACCTTCAGCAAGCGCGTGCCGTCGGCGATTTCGCCGAAGAACGACGCGCCGCGCGCGGCGAGGAATTCGGCAACGGCCTGGGCGCGCGATGACAACGCGATCGATTGCTCATCGGCGCGCCCCGCGATCGCGTTCCAGGTCGAAACCTGCCTGCGTGGCAGCAGCACGATCGGCGATGCGCGCACCGGCGCCGCCCGCGCGCCGCCGGACGGCACGCGCAGCCTTGTCCATGTGACCCGACCCGCGCCGCACAGCGCGTCCAGCCACGCGATGTCATAGCCGGCGATACGGGCCGGCAGGATTTGCGACTCCCACGCCACGGCCGGCGCCTCGAAACCTTCCAACGGGTCCAGCACCGCGGCCAGCGCATCCGGCCCGCGCAGCCGGGCGCCCGGCGCAACGTGCTGCCAGTCCAGCAAAAACCGCATGAAGTCGCGTGGCGCCACCGGTTCGATTTCGCGACGCAGGCGCGCGAGGGTGCGGCGATGGATGCGGGCGAGCAGCGCGCGGTCGCACCATTCATCGTGTACCGGCGCATCGGGCGTGAAGCGTCCGCGCATGGCGACCCCCTCGCGTTCCAGCGTTGCGAGGGCGGCCGCGACGTCAGTTTCCGCCAGCGCAAAGGTTGCGGCCAGCACTTCGGCGCGGGTCGGGCCGACGCAGGCCAGCCGTGCGCGGATGATTTCGACGAGCGCTTCCTCGCGCGTCCAGGGTTTCGCGGCGAATTCGGGCGGTGCGTCGATCGCCGGCTGCAGCGCAGCGTCGGGATGGATCGCGCGCCACATCGGCAGCGCTTCGGCAGTGATCCACAGAAAAGCCCTCCTCTCAAGGCTTGCCTGGGGGAGAGGGGGAATGATCTGCAGCTTCGTTGCGCGTCCCGCGGTTGCGAGGCCATGCAGCCACTCTCGCCAAGCGGACTCGCGCTCAAAGTCGGCCGCAGCGACTGCGCCCAGCGCGAGCAAAGCCTCGTGCATCTCGTCGGCATCGCGCGGCGTGGGCCATGCCTCCTCGCGCACCGCCGCAATCGCATCGGTGTCGAGCCGGCCGAGGTCTTCCGCGTTGTGCACATCGACGAATCCGCGTGACGCGACCGCCTGTGTGCGGCGTTCCTCCAGCGGCGCACCGTCGAGGAACGCATAGGGCCGTGCGCCGAGCACCTCGGCGGCGAGCACTGAGGGCGCCGTGAGGTCACGCGCGACGACCTGCACCTCGCCGTTTTCCGTGCGTTTCAGCAGCGCGATCAGGCCATCGAGGTCCATTGCGTCGTGCAGGCAATCCTCGAGGGTTTGCGCGACCAGCGGGTGATTGGGAATCTTGCGCTCCCCTACGATGTTCTCGAGGCACGCGACCTGATCCGGAAACACCGTCGCGAGCAGGTCTTCCGATTTCATCCGCTGGATCTGCGGCGGCACCTTCCGGCCACCGGTGAACCGCGGCAGTGCCAGCGCCGCGCCAGCGTTCCAGCGGAAGCGCAACGCGAACATCGGTGCATCCAGCAGTGCCTGGGTCAGCACGTTCGCGACCGAGTTGGAATGCAGATAGCGCGCGACCTCGGCCAGCGGGAAGCTGTGGCTGGTCGAGAGCGACAGCACGATCGCGTCATCGGTCGCGGCGGCCTGCAGCTCGAAGTTGAAGCTGCGGCAGAAGCGCTTGCGCAGCGCGAGGCCCCACGCGCGGTTGAGGCGGCTGCCGAACGATGAATGGATCACCAGTTGCATGCCGCCGGATTCGTCGAAGAAGCGCTCCATCACGAGCATCGATTGCGTGGGCAGCACGCCGAGTTCGGTGCGGGCGGTCGCGAGGTAGTCGACCAGTTGCTGCGCGGCGGCGTCGCTGATGCCGACTGCGTCGGTGAGCCATGCTTTGGCCCCCTCTCCCCCAAGCGGTAAAGCTGCTTGGGGGAGAGGACTTGAGTCGAGCCGCTTGGCGATCTCGTCCCGCAATCGCGACACGGCGAAGGACAGCTCATCGCTGCGCCCGGGCGCCTCGCCGAACCAGAACGGAATCGACGGCGGTGCGCCCTTGGCGTCCTCCACCTGCATCCGGCCGCGTTCGATGCGCAGGATGCGGTAGGACTGGTTGCCAAGCTGGAAGACGTCGCCCGCGATCGATTCGACCGCAAAATCCTCGTGCACGCTGCCGATCCGCAGTGACTCGGGTTCCATTACCACGTCGTAATCGGCGGTATCCGGGATCGCGCCGCCCGAGGTGAGCGCGGTCATGCGCGCGCCGCGCCGTGCGCGCAGCCGGCCATTCACCGCGTCGCGGTGCAGGTACGCGGCGCGTGTACCGCGACGGGTGCTGTAGCCTTCCGCCAGCATCCGCACCACACCCGTGAACGTGTCGTGCCGCAGGTTGCGATACGGATATGCCCCCCGGCACAGTGCGAACAGCTCGTCCTCGCCGCGTTCGCCGCACGCGACTTCAGCGACGATCTGCTGCGCCAGCACGTCCAGCGGGGCAGGCGGAATCCGCAGCGCATCGAGATCGCCGCGCCGCACCGCATCCAGCAGCGCCGCGCATTCGACCAGGTCGTCGCGCGAGGTCGGGAACAGCCGCGCCTTCGCAATGCCGTCCACGGCGTGGCCGGCGCGGCCAGCGCGTTGCAGGAATGCGGCGATCGAGCGGGGCGAGGAAAGCTGGCACACCAAGTCCACATTGCCGATGTCGATCCCGAGTTCGAGCGAGGCGGTGGCGACGAGTGCGCGCAGTTGTCCGGACTTCAGCCGCCGCTCGGCGTCGAGGCGCTTGTCCTTCGACAGGCTGCCGTGATGCGCCGCGACCGCATCCCTGCCGAGGCGCTCAGCAAGATGCCGGGTGGCGCGCTCGACCGTGCGGCGGGTGTTGGCGAAGATCAGCGTGGTGCGGTGCTGGGTGACGAGTTCCGCCAGGCGGTCGTACACGAGGCCCCACGCATCGTTGCTCATCACCGGCTGCAACGGCACCGCCGTGAGTTCGATCGCGAGGTCGCGCCGGCGTTGGTGGCCGGTGTCGATGATCGTGCAGCCGGCGAGCTCCCTCTCCCCTTGCCGCTCTTTGGCAGGGGGAGAGGGCTGGGGTGAGGGGGCGAGCGCGTCGCTCGCAACTGATGCTTGCGAAATCCTCGAACCCACAAGGAACCTTGCGACTTCCTCGATGGGTTTCTGGGTCGCCGACAGCCCGATCCGGGTGCAGCGGCGTCCGCAGAGCCCGTCCAGCCGCTGCAGCGTGAGCGCAAGGTGACTGCCGCGCTTGTTGCCGGCCAGCGCGTGGATTTCATCGACGATCACACTGCGGGTGTTCGCCAGCATCCGCCGTCCCGATTCGGACCCCAGCAGGATGTACAGCGATTCCGGTGTGGTCACCACGATGTGCGGTGGCCGCTTGCGCATCGCGGCGCGTTCGGCCTGCGGGGTGTCACCGGTGCGTACCGTGGTGCGGATTTCCACCTTCGGCAGCCCCATCCGCTCGAGCTGCGCGCGGATGCCCGCGAGCGGCACTTCAAGGTTGAGGCGCACGTCGTTCGATAGCGCCTTCAGGGGCGACACGTACACGACCGACGTTTCATCGGCGAGCGTTCCCGCGACGCCCTGCTGGACCAGCGCGTCGATCGCAGCGAGGAACGCCGCCAGCGTCTTGCCCGAGCCGGTCGGCGCGGCGATCAGCACGTTCCGGCCGGCCGCGATCGCGGGCCACGCCGCACGTTGCGCGGGGGTCGGCTCGGCAAATGCCGCCTCGAACCAGGCGACGACGGCGGGATGGAAGGTGCGCATCAGGGCTCGTCAGGCGAACACCATCCCTATCGTCATTCCGGACGCCGCGTAGCGGCGATCCGGAATCCAGCCTTTTGGTGCCCTGGGAAGAGCTGGATTCCGGGTTCCGTTCGCGATGAAGCCGCGAACCGCCCCGGAATGACGAGCGGCAAGTATCGGCCTGTGTCCAAGTGAAGACTCAGACAAACACATTGGGGGCATTCGCCGCTTCCCGCAAGCGGTCGGCCAAGCCGGTCATGCGCAGCGTGCGTCGCGCGATGCCGGTACGCAACGTGTCGGGATCCGAGTGCACCGTGAGGCCGACGCGCGCCCGGGTGACGCCGGTGTACAGCAATTCGCGCGTCAGCACCGCGGAATCCGGCCCGGTCACCAGCGCGACGTGTTCGAATTCAGAGCCTTGCGCCTTGTGCACGGTCAGTGCGAACGCGCTTTCGTGCGGTGGCAGCGCGGCAGGCGACAGCGCGCGCACGGAGTTGTCGGCTGCTTCGAACCACGCCTTCGGTTCGCCGTCGGCATCCGGCCAGACCACGCCGATGTCGCCGTTGAACAAGCCGAGCCCGGCGCGATTCACCATCACCATCAGCAGGCGTCCTTGCCACCACGATGCATCCGCGCGCACGCCGGCGCGGCGCTTCAACCGCTGTTCGATCGCGTGGCCCAGCGCCACGCTGCCGGCCGGTCCGCGGCGCAGTGCGGTGAGTACGCGAAAGCGGTTGGCGCCGCGCAAGGCGGCTGCCGCATCCGGCGCATCCATCACTTCGCGGTAAGCCTCCACCGCGTGTTCGAGCATCTGCGTGCCCGGCGCACCAGCCGCGCGCAGTTGGACGTCGCCGCCGTGTTCACATGCCTCGAGCGCTGCATCGGCATCGCCCGTGGCGATCGCGTTTGCAAGCCGGCCGAGCGCGCCGTGCGCGGCGAAGCGCCGACTCTCGGTCAGATGCGTATGACATGGCGACAACGGCGGCTCCCGGGCGGCGTCCACCAATGCACCCAGCACGTCGCCGGCTTCCACCGCGGCCAATTGGCCGGGATCGCCCAGCAGGATCAGCATCGCGTCCCCGCGCACCGCATCCGTGAGCTTGTGCATCATCGCGAGA